>DATDIC010000403.1:0-4351 GCA_036521275.1 Acetobacteraceae bacterium | reverse complement strand
GCACGCTGCTGGCGTCCTATGAAACCGTGCGGCCGCTTTCCGTCGCTGAACGGCGCGCGCTGCCGGTGTTATGCCGCGGCGCGGCGATGCGGTTCCTGCTGACCCGCCTGTTCGACTGGCTCAACACGCCGCCGGGGGCGTTGGTGACGCGCAAGGACCCGCTGGAATATCTGCGCCGGTTGCGGTTCCATCTGGCGGCTCCGGACGAGCATGCCTATGGACTCTGAGCCCGGTGACGCGGTGGAAATCTGGACCGATGGCGGCTGCAAGCCGAATCCCGGCCCGGGCGGATGGGGCGCCGTGCTGCGCTTTCGTGGCCAGGAGCGCGAACTCTCCGGCGCCGAGCCGGCGACCACCAACAACCGGATGGAACTGACTGCCGCCACCACCGCGCTGGAAACACTGAAACGCCCGTGCAACGTCGCGCTGCACACCGACAGCGAATACGTGAAGAACGGAATTACCCGTTGGCACACCGGCTGGGTGCGGCGGAACTGGCGAAGCTCCACCGGTCAGCCGGTGGCCAACATGGATTTGTGGCTGCGCCTGCTGGAGGCGGCAGCGCCGCATCGGATCGACTGGCGCTGGGTGCGCGCACATGCGGGCGATGTGATGAACGAACGGGCCGACGCGCTGGCGACCGCGGCACGGGAAAAGTTGGTGGGGGGACGCGGCGGGTAGGGTCAAAAGCTAATCATGGAGCATCCAAAATGGGTGGAAAACAGTCCGCCCGCTCTCGCGCCCTGCTCTTCCTAAGCGGACATCCGCACCGGATTTCTGCACGAGCTAAGCCATTGACAGTGTTCTGCTGAGAAAGCGGTGCAAAAATCTTGATATCTGCGGTGCGGGAGTTTGGTGGGAGTTGGGCAAGCATGCCTCAATGAACGAAGATCAGATGTCGGAGCTCAGACGCGCATTTGCCCGGAGCGTCCTTGCATCTGTAGAGGGTTCCAATGCTCGGTTGGAAGATGCCTTCGCGCACGTGCGACGCGAGCAATTTTTGGGGCCTGGTCCATGGCAGATCATTGGAGCGTCCGGTTACGAGCCAACGCCCGATGCCGATCCCTCACACCTTTATGCAGATGTGCTGGTCGGCATTATCCCGGAACGCCGCCTGAATAACGGTATGCCGTCCTATCACGCTCCTATAATGGCCCATGCCGCCGTCCAGACAGGCGAACACGTCGTTCACATTGGAGCGGGCGTCGGCTACTATACGGCGATACTCGCAAACCTTGTCGGTCCCTCTGGACAAGTTACCGCCATCGAGTTTGATGTTGATCTGGCCCAGCGGGCAGCGCAGAACCTTAGTGACCTGCCAAATGTAGCGGTCCTGCAAGGCGACGGCTTCACTATGCCGTTTGCTCTCGCTGACGTAATCTACGTTAATGCTGGCACAACTGGACCGGCTACTGCATGGCTGGACAACCTCAAAGACGGTGGACGGCTCCTACTCCCAATAACCGCGCGCAAGTTCACTCAACCAAAAGACCAGACACCATTATCGCGGCATGGGGCCGTGTTCCTGATTACACGTAATAGCGAGGCGTTCGAGGCCAAGTGGATTTCCGCGGTAGGCGTCTTCCCTTGCGAAGGCGGTCGCGACGACGAAGCTGAGCTCACCATCGACATGGCTTTGCACACGGGCGGATTTCGGGACGTTAAACGTCTCTACCGCCGCGGCGGATTACCTGCCGATCAGTGCTGGTTGCAGCTTCCCACGTGGTCTCTTGCATACGGCTGAGGCGGGGGTTTGTTCATAATTCTTGATTTACGCAACAAGTCTTAAGGAAAGACACGTCCGGTTTTGCAACCCCTCGATGCGACAGTTAGCGGCCGCCTTGGGTCGGTTCCTGTCGGTCTGATTGGGTTGACCCTGGAACGGGACCAGCATCTCCCTTCAGCCCAGAAGATCGAAGCAATACCGCACCGTTAGCTGAATCAGCTCCGCAACCACCACGAAAATAAGTAGTCCCACGATCCAGCGATGCGCGCGCTCGGAGACTGCAAGGCGGGCACCCAGCACGCCGCCGGCCGTGCTGCCCAGCGCCATTGCGGCGCCCAAGGGCCAGTCGATGCTGCCCCGTGCCGCGAAGATCAGCATCGCGACCGCGGTCGTGGGAACCAGCAGGGCGCTCTTCACAGCATTGGCCTGAATGAGCGGCAATCGCATCGACAGGAGCAGCACCAGCAGCATGTAGGTGGCGCCGTCGAGGACAAGGAAGCCGATCCAAAGCCCGACCAGCAGGAACCAGCCCACCTGCTTCCATCCGAAGCGAGGCTCTCCGAGCGGCGCCGACCTGATCATCTCCTTCAATTTGGTCAGGATGAGTACGAGAGCCATGACGATGGCTCCCGTTATCAGCATGCGAATATCATGGCTTGGAACCAGTTCAGCCAGAACGGCGCCGCAAGCAGCGCCTGCCGTCACCGGCACACCTGCCAGCGCAACGTATTTCCAACGCACGACCCCGCTTCGCGCCAGTTGCGCCGAAGCCGCGAGGCCGCCGATCAACACCGGAATGCGATTAGTGGCATTCGCATCGACCGCATGCAGCCCGGCCAGCATCAGGATCGGCAGCGACACCGCAGATCCCGAGGACGCAACTGTGTTTAGAAACCCGCACGCCAGGCCAGTTACGGCCATGACTGCCAGGATGCCCACGTGTAAATGCATATGTAACCGCCAGTCCTGCCGCCAAGTTGGCCAGGGCCACGCGCCGCGTTTATATACCCCAGCTCAGGATAGCCGTTAATATTGCGTTGCGTGAATAAGCGCTACCTAATTTGCGCGACCCCGTTCTCGCTCTCGCCGCGCGTCGGTGACGCAAGCGCCCCCGGATAGGCGGCGATGCGGGAAGCCCCTCTCGGCCGGGCAAGTCCCCAGTGCGATAACAACAACCAGGAGGAACCAACGCATGCGCAGTTACAAAATCGCCGCCATGGGCGGGGATGGTATCGGCCCCGAGGTGGTGGGTGCCGGCGTCGAGGTGCTCAAGGTCTGCGCCGAGCGGGATGGCGGCTTCACGCTCGACTTTCAGGATTTCGGCTGGGGGTCGGATTATTACAGGAAGCACGCCGTCATGATGCCGGCGGATGGCGCCGACCAGCTTCGCCAGTTCGACGCCATCCTGTTCGGGGCCGTCGGTGCGCCGGACATCCCCGACCACATCACCTTGTGGGGCCTGCGCCTGGCGATCTGCCAGCCGCTCGATCAATACGCCAATGTGCGTCCCACCCGCATCCTGCCCGGCATCACCAGCCCGCTGCGGCACGGTGCCGGGCCGGAGCTGGATTGGGTGATCGTGCGCGAGAACTCGGAAGGCGAGTATTCCGGTGTCGGTGGCCGCGCCCATAAGGGCTTGCCGATGGAGGTGGCTCAGGACGTGTCCGTCATGACGCGGGTGGGGGTGGAACGGATCATGCGCTTCGCGTTCAGGCTCGCCCGATCCCGGCCGCGCAAGCTGCTGACGGTGGTGACCAAGTCGAACGCGCAGCGCCACGCCATGGTGATGTGGGACGAGATCGCGGCCGAGGTCGCGCGCGACTTTCCAGACGTGACCTGGGACAAGATGCTGGTGGATGCGATGACGATGCGGATGGTCATGAAACCACAGACGCTGGATACGATCGTGGCGACCAATTTGCACGCGGACATCCTGTCGGACCTCGCGGCGGCGCTGGCCGGTTCGCTGGGTATCGCGCCGACCGCGAACATAAACCCGGAACGTGTGGCGCCATCGATGTTCGAGCCGATCCACGGCTCGGCTTTCGATATCAGCGGCAAGGGCATCGCCAATCCGGTCGCGACGTTCTGGACCGCGGTGATGATGCTGGAGCATCTCGGCGAGAAGCCAGCGGCCGACCGGCTGATGAAGGCGATCGAGCAGGTGACGGCCAATCCGGCATTGCACACGCCGGATTTGGGCGGGGGGGCGACCACGCAGCAGGTCACCGATGCTGTGTGCGAGGCGTTGCGCCAGGCTAATGATTGAGCGCCAGACGCTGCCGGTGGTCTTCGGGTGGGCGGTGCTGCTGGCCCTCACCCGGCGCGCCGCGCGCGCCGACCTCTCCCGCAAGCGGGAGAGGTGAAGCAAGATCAGGCCGGCGTCTCCCGTGAGCGGGAGAGGTGACGCAGGATCAGGCCGGCCTCTCCCGCGAGAGGGAGAGGTGACGCAAGATCAGGCCGGCCTCTCCTGCGAGCGGGAGAGGTGAAGCAAGGTCAGGCCGGCCTCTCCCGCAAGCGGGAGAGGTGACGCAAGGTCAGGCGGACGTCTCCCGCAAGCGGGAGAGGTGAAGCAAGCGGGGGCGACCCTGGTTTGCAGCCGTTCTCGGGGCAACCGGCGCCTGC
>DATDIC010000402.1:0-6334 GCA_036521275.1 Acetobacteraceae bacterium | reverse complement strand
TTGGCCATCGGCAGCGGCGCCGCCACCGCAGTCAGCACCTTGAAATCGTCCATGGCTGCTCTCCCGTCAGACCAACTGCCGCACATCGGCCAGCCGGCCGGTCACCGCCGCCGCAGCCGCCATTGCCGGCGACAGCAGGTGCGTGCGCCCGCCCGGCCCTTGCCGGCCCTCAAAATTGCGGTTGGATGTGCTGGCGCAACGCTGGCCCGGCTTCAGCTTGTCGGGGTTCATCCCCAGGCACATGGAGCAGCACGGCTCCCGCCATTCGAACCCCGCCTCCAGCAGCACGCGGTCCAGCCCCTCCTGCTCGGCCTGCTGCTTGACCAGCCCCGAGCCCGGCACGACCAGCGCCTGCACGTTCGGCGCCACTTTCCGACCGCGCGCGACCGCCGCCGCCGCCCGGATGTCCTCGATCCGGCCATTGGTGCAACTGCCGATGAACACCACGTCGATCGGCACGTCCTGCATGCGCGTGCCCGGCTTAAGCGCCATGTATTCGATCATGCGCTGCATCTGGGCGCGCTCGGCCTCGTCCTTCGCCGATTGCGGATCGGGCACCATGCCGGTGATCGGCACCACGGCGCCGGGGCTGGTGCCCCAGGTGACCATCGGCGCGATCTCGGCGGCGTCCAGCACCACTGTCGCGTCGTAGTGGGCACCGGGATCGGTCTGCAATGTCCGCCAGTGGGCGACTGCCTGGTCCCACGCCGCGCCCTTGGGGGCGTAGTCGCGACCCTTGATGTAGTCGAACGTCGTCTGGTCCGGCGCGATCAGTCCCGCCCGCGCACCCGCCTCGATCGACATGTTGGAGACCGTCATGCGCCCGGCCATGTCCAGCGCGAGGATCGCCTCGCCGGAATACTCGATGACGTGACCGGTGCCGCCGGCAGTGCCGATCGTGCCGATGATCGCCAGCACGATGTCCTTCGCGCTCGCCCCGAACCCGAGCGTGCCGCCGACATGCACCAGCATGTTTTTGGCCGGCCGCTGCAGCAGGGTCTGGGTGGCCAGCACATGCTCCACCTCCGACGTGCCGATCCCGAACGCCAGCGCACCCAGCGCCCCGTGGGTGGACGTATGGGAATCGCCGCACACGATCGTCATGCCCGGCAGGCTGAGGCCGAGTTCTGGGCCGATGATGTGCACGATGCCCTGCCGCACATCCAGGACGGGGATGTAGGGGACGCCGAATTCCGTGACGTTCCGTTCCAGCGTTTCGACCTGGATGCGGCTGTCTTCTTCCTTGATTCCAGCGCGCCGGTCCGTGGTCGGCAGATTGTGGTCCGCCACCGCGATCGTCGCGTCCGGGCGCCGGAGCTTGCGGCCGGCGGCGCGCAGCCCCTCGAAGGCCTGCGGGCTGGTGACCTCGTGCACGAGATGCCGGTCGATATAAAGCACGCACGTCCCATCCGGCAGCCGCTTGACGATGTGGCTGTCCCAGATTTTGTCGAACAGCGTGCGGGGGCCGTTGGCAGACATGATCTATCCTCCTTCGCGGCCTACTCGGCCGCTGAGTCTTCCGCGGGCGAAGCTGCAGAAGCTGTAGTGGTCTCGGTGCTCCGGGCGCGCTCGGCGATGCGGGCCGATTTGCCCGACCGGCCGCGCAGATAATACAGCTTGGCCCGCCGCACCGCGCCGCGCCGCACCACCGCGATCTCCGCGATCAGCGGCGAATAGAGCGGAAACACACGCTCCACGCCTTCGCCGTAGCTGATCTTGCGGACGGTGAAATTGCTGTTGAGCCCCTTGTTCGATCGGGCGATCACGACGCCTTCGAACGCCTGCGTACGGGTGCGCTCGCCCTCGATCACCCGGACCGAGACCCGGACCGTGTCGCCCGGCGAAAACTCAGGCACTGGCCGGTCGGTGGTCAGGTGGGCGATCTGTTCCGCCTCGTAACGCTGGATAATGTTCATCGGACTGGTCCTTTCGATCTGATCGCTTACGGCGCGCCGGCGCACGAGGCAATCGCCGGCCGTGCGGGAGCCGATATGTGCCGGACCCACAGGTCCGGACGACGCTCACGCGTGATCCGTTCCGCCTCGGCCCGGCGCCAGGCGGCGATCCCGGCATGGTTTCCCGACAACAGGATTTCCGGCACCGCCCGCCCGGCCCACTCGGCCGGGCGGGTATAGTGCGTGTATTCCAGCAGGTCGGTGGAAAAACTCTCCTCCGCCGCGCTTTCCGCGGCACCCATCACCCCCGGCAGCAGGCGGACGATCGCGTCCAGCACCACCATGGCAGCCGGTTCGCCGCCCGACAGCACGTAGTCGCCGATGGATACTTCCTGCATCCGATGCGCCTCGATCACACGCTGATCGATGCCCTCATAGCGGCCGCACAGCAGCACCGCCCCGGCTTCGCCCGCCAACCGCCGCGCCTCCGTCTGGGTGAACACCCGGCCACGCGGCGTAAGGCACAGCAGCGGCCGGCCATCGGCGACCGATCGGACTGCCGCATCCACCACGTCCGGCCGCATCACCATGCCGGCACCGCCCCCGAACGGGGTGTCATCGACCGACCGGTGCCGGTCGCTGGCGAAATCGCGGATATCCACCGTGTCGATCGACCAACGCCCCTCCGCCAGCGCACGCCCGGCCAGGGAATGCCCGAGAGTCCCCGGAAACATGCCCGGAAACAGCGTCAGCACGGAGGCGCGCCATGCGGTCACCGCGACCCGCTCCCCGTGCCGGAGGCGACCGGCGGAACACGGTCGGCAACCGCATCCACCACTTCGGGGGGCATCACCACCACCCGGCCCGCCTCGATATCGACCGCCGGCACCGCCGCGTGCGTGAACGGCACCAGCACGGGTGCCGACGGAGCCTTGTCGATCTCCAGGCTGAGCCCGGCACCATAATCATGCACCGCGACCACCTTACCCACGGCGTGGCCGTCAGCGTCGACCGCTTCCAGCCCGATCAGGTCCGCCAGATAGAATTCGTCGTGTCCCGGCGCCGGCAACCGCTCCCGCGGAACAAAGAGCCGCCGGTTGCACAGCCGCTCCGCCGCGGACCGGTCAGTTACCTTCACCGCCGCATCCGAGCTGATCTCGCTCAGCTCGACGATCCCCTCGCCCACCCAGCGCAGCGCGAACTGCCGTCCGGCATCGTCCAGCAATGGGCCGTAGGATGCGATCGCCTCCGGCGGGTCGGCGTAGCTCGTCACGCGCAGCAGGCCGCGCACCCCATGCGGGCGCCCGATCACCCCGAGCAGAACGCGGCCATCAGTCACGTTTCACGTCATCCCGCCGCGGCAGCGGCACGTTCCTGCGCCTTCTTTTTCGGCGCCGACTTCACCGGCTGCTCGCGCCACGCCGGCATCGGGGCCAGTCCCGCCTTGCCGAGGAAGCGGGCGACCCGATCGGTTGCCACCGCTCCCTGGCCCAGCCAGTGCTGCACCCGCGCATCGACCAGCCGCAGACGGTCGGCGTGCTCGGCGGGCAGCATCGGGTTGTAGCTGCCCAGCTTCTCGATGAAGCGCCCGTCACGCGGGCTGCGGCTATCTGCCACCACGATGTGGTAATACGGACGTTTCTTCGCCCCGGCGCGCGCCAGGCGGATCTTCAGGCCCATCTGTGTGGTCTCTCCTTAGGTCAAGCGAGGGTCAATAGGGTCGGTTGGTGGGCGTCATGCCCTTGGGCAGCAGCGCGGACAGGCCGTGGCGCATCAGCCCTTTCTGCCCGAGCTTGTTCATCCGCTTCTTCATCGTCGACATGTCGTCGAACTGCTTCAGCAGCCGGTTGACCTCCTGCACCGTGGCGCCGGAGCCAGCCGCAATGCGCCGCTTGCGCGACGCCTTGATGATGTCCGGGGTCTTGCGCTCCTTGGCGGTCATCGAGCCGATGATCGCCGCCTGCCGCTTCAGGATCGTGGTGTCCAGATTCGCGTCATCGAGCTGCGCCTTGAGCTTCCCGATCCCCGGCAACATCCCCAGGATGCCGGACAGCGAGCCCATCTTGGTGATCTGGCGCAGTTGCGCCGCATAATCCTCCAGGTCGAACTTGCCGCGCGCCATCTTGCGGGCGAGCTTTTCGGCTTCCTCCTGGTCGACGGTCTCGGACGCTTTCTCCACCAGCCCGACGATGTCGCCCATCCCCAGGATGCGGCCGGCGACACGCTCCGGATGGAATTCGTCCAACCCGTCCAGCCGCTCCGAGGTGCCGATCAGCTTGATCGGTGCGCCGGTGATCGCCCGCATCGACAGCGCCGCGCCACCGCGGGCATCACCGTCCATCCGGGTGAGCACGACGCCGGTAATACTCAGCGCCTCGTTGAAGGCGCGGGCGGTGTTCACCGCGTCCTGCCCGGTCATGGCATCGACCACCAGCAGGGTCTCGGCGGGATCGGTCGCGGCGCGAATGGCTTTGACCTCGTCCATCAGCTCCTGGTTGATGGAAAGCCGGCCAGCCGTATCCAGGATGACGATATCGAACCCTTCCCGCCGGCCGGTATCCATGGCGCGACGGGCGATCTCGACCGGCGTCTGCCCGGCAACAATCGGCAGGCTGGGCACTGCGGCCTTCTCGGCCAGTTGCGCGAGCTGAAGCTGCGCCGCCGGGCGCTGGGTATCCAGGCTCGCCAGCAGCACGCGTTTGCGCAGGCGTTCGCGCAAGCGCAGCCCCAGCTTGCCGGCGGTCGTCGTCTTGCCGGAGCCTTGCAGGCCGACCATCAGCATCGGGATCGGGGCGGGCGCATTGAGATTAAGGGGCACGGCCCCTTCTCCGCCCAACTCCTCGATCATCACGTCATTGACGATCTTGACCACTTGCTGGCCGGGCGTGACGCTGTCCAATACCTCGGAAGCCATCGCGCGGTCGCGCACCTTGGTGACGAATTCGCGCACCACGGGCAGCGCGACGTCCGCATCCAGCAGGGCCAGCCGAACCTCTCGCAGAGCCTCGGCGACATCAGTTTCATTCAGGGCGCCGCGGCGACGAAGGCCGTCGAAAACGCCGGTCAGCTTGTCAGACAGCGCCTCGAACACGCGTTGATCCCCTAACTGCCGCTCCAAAGCGAAACGCGCCGCTGCGCGAACCTTCGCGGAGCGGCGGAGCCCCCGCGACCGCGGGGACCGGGATGGCGGATTGCTCCCGGGAGGCGGGGTTATGCGCGACGGGTGGGCCGGGCGTCAAGATCGGCCGGGGGGGGAATGTAATGTTCGTCACGATCGGTGCCAGCGTCGGCGTTATGAGGCGAGCGTGAGACGCACGGCCGCAGCCACTGTGTCGAGCGCGGAATCCAGCTCCGGTCGGGTGATCACGAGGGGCGCGGAGAGCGTCAACACGGCGCCGCGCGGAAACGTCGGGATGACGCCGGCGTCGATACAGGTCCGATAGACACGCTCGGCGATCGCCGCGGCATCGGTGCCGGCGAATTCGATCGCCAGCATGAGCCCGGCCACCCGGACCTCCTGGATCCTATCGGTGCTGACCCGCAACTCGTCCAGCCGGCAGGCGGCATGAGCCCCGAGGGTCCTGGCATTCTCCACCAGGCGCTCATCGGCGATGATCCCCAGGGTCGCGAGGCCGGCCTGCGCACAGAACGGATTCTTGTCGTGGGTGTAGTAACCGATGTTCAGACCGGGATCGAGCGCAAGATCGCCATTCACCAGTACGGCGGACAAGGGAGCCAGCGTGCCGCCCAGCGCCTTGCCGACACACACGATGTCGGGCCGGATACCGAAGCGGTGGAAGTTGAAGAGAGATCCGGTCTTGCCCAGGCCGGTCGCTATTTCATCCAGAATGAGCAGCGATCCATGGCGATCGCACAATTCCCGCACCTCCGGCCAGTACCAATGTGGCGGCACGAAGGGGTTGTTGCGGATCGTTTCTCCGACGACGGCGGCGATATCGCGTTCGTGCTCGAACACGGTGCGAAGCACCTGCAACGAAAGCCGTGCGCAGGCGGCATGATCGTCGGCGGGCGGCGCCGCCTGATGCCGATGGTAGGGCGGGATCCGGATGTTGCCGGGCAGCATGGGTCCAAGGCCGAGTTGGTCCTGATAGCGACCGCCGATGCTCAGCGCGCCGGCGCTTCGGCCGTGATAGGAGTCATAGAAGGAAATCGTCTTGTAGCGGCCGCTCGCGGCCCGGGCGGTCGCCAGTGCGATCTCGATGGCGTCGGCTCCGCTGCGCGCCGAAACGACCTTTGCGTCGGGCAGATCGGCCGCCTGTCTCAGCATCGCGGCGAAGGCGATCGACGGCTCGCTGGTGAAGCCGCGCGCGACGAAGGGTACCGCATCAAGCTGGCGCCTGAGCGCCTCGATCAGTCGCGGATGCCGGTAGCCGATGTGATGACAATTGTTGCCATACAGGTCGATGTACCGCCGGCCG
>DATDIC010000401.1:0-2796 GCA_036521275.1 Acetobacteraceae bacterium | reverse complement strand
CTGTATACGACGCCGGTGGTGTATCTGGCGTTTGAGCGGGTGAGAATGCGGGTGGTGGGAGCGGGGCCGAAGGGGGTGGCGGCGGAGTGAAGCGTGATTATCGACCAGTGTCGCACGTCAAAGGGACGCTTGCATGAACAGCCGTCTTCGCAGCCTCAGTAAAGTTCCAGCAATCACACTAGCATTTTGGATCATAAAAATCGCAGCCACGACGCTCGGCGAGACGGGCGGTGACACTGTCACGATGACACTGAATTGGGGGTACCTGGCGGGTACGGCGGTTTTTGCCATCGTGCTTGCGGTGCTGGTGGCGGCGCAGATCCGGGCTGCGCGATTCCATCCCCTGCTCTACTGGGTCACGATCGTCGCCTCCACAACGTTCGGTACCACCATGGCCGATTTTGCCGATCGCTCGCTCGGCATCGGCTATACTGGCGGCGCCACGCTACTCCTCTCCTGCCTTCTTGCGGTGCTGGCAATCTGGTATCGCTCGGAAGGAACCATCTCCGTCAATTCGGTCGCAACGCCACGCGCGGAAGCGTTCTACTGGCTTGCGATCACCTTTTCTCAGACGCTCGGCACAGCGCTCGGCGATTGGGCCGCCGACACTGGCGGTCTGGGCTACGGAGGCGGCGCCGGCGTGTTTGCGGTCGGGCTTCTCGTCCTGCTCGGCTTGTATTTCTGGACCAGCACCTCGCGCGTGACGCTGTTCTGGGCAGCATTCATCCTGACACGACCACTCGGTGCGACAGTAGGCGATTTCCTCGATAAGCCAGTTTCGGACGGCGGCTTGGCCATAAGTCGTCCTCTCGCTTCAGCGGCAATCGCCGTCTTCATCATTGCATGCCTATTTGTTCTGCCTCAGCGGGCTGGCAATCATCCCGTCAGTTCCAGCCAGGGATCGGCCTAGCTCGTGGTGAGCAGAGGCAAGCGCGATCCGGCTGGCAATCGGTTGGAGGAGACGCCATGCGGATAGGTTATCTCGGCGTCGGCAACATGGGTCAGCCGATGGCCGGCAAGCTTCTCGACGCCGGCCACGAGCTCTGGCTGCATGATGTGCGCGAGGACGCGATGCGTCCGCTACTGGATCGTCAGGCGCGCCGGGCATCCTCCCCCAAGGAGCTGGCGGAGGCCTGCGAGACGGTGGTGGTCTCGTTGCCGACACTGGCAATCTTCCGCGCGGCGCTGAATGGACCCGAGGGATTGCTGTCCGGCGAGGCACTCAAGACACTGATCAACACCTGCACCGTCGGCGGTCCGTTTATCGCCGAAATCGAGCAGCTCTGCGCAGCCGCCGGCGTGACCTTGATCGACGCACCGATCAGTGGCGGCCCTATCGGCGCGCAGGCCGGCACGCTCGCCGTCATGGTGTCCGGCGACAGCACGAAGATCGCCCACCTGATGCCGATCTTCCGTCTATGGGGACCCACCGTCGTCACCGCCGGCGACAAGCCGGGCATGGCCCAGACGATGAAGCTTACGAACAACATCATCTGGGCCGCGAGCCTGATCGCGACGTGCGAGGGAATGACCATGGCGGCGAAGGGCGGGATTGCCGCCGATGCCATGCTGGAGGTCCTCAACAACGGGACCGGACGCAATTTCGCAACGGCGACCGTGTTCCCCAACTACATACTGCCCGGCACGTTCGATTTCGGCGCCACGATCGAGGTTCTGATGAAGGATATCGATCTGGCCGTCGAACTGGGCGAGGAACTCGGCATTCCGATGTGGGTGTGCCAGACGGTGCGCCTAGTCCTCAAGCACGCTGTTTTCCAGGGGCGCGGGCAGGATGATATGTCCAGGGTAGTGCAGATCATTGAGGACGGCACGCGCAAGGATTGAAACTTTCAACGGGCGGAGGAAATCGCCATGAAGATCAAACTGCATCATGTGAATTTCTGCTCGAAGGATGTTCGGGGTATGGATGAATTCTACCGCTCCGTTCTCGACCTGGAGCCGGAGCCATCGCTCAACGATACGCGCAACCTGACCGACGGGTATTCGGCGCCGGTTGCGTTCGTAACGGATGGTCACACCCAGTTCCACCTGGCTACCAAGGATCTGGTTGTCTGCTTCCGCATGAAGCAAGCCATCAACCCGGTCGAGCGCGGCCACATCGCCTTTCGCACCGACGATATCGAAGCCTTCAAGAAGCGGCTCGATCAGAAAGGCATCCCATATTCCGACTATGGCAAGTGGGCGATGAACGGCTGGCACCAGATATTCTTCCACGACCCCGAGGGCAACGTGATCGAGGTGCATCAGGCGGACGATTGATGCCGCGGCGAAGCGCCGTCGGACGCGCTGCCTATCCCTCCGCCTCCTCCCGCCCATAGGCGAGCAGCAGCACCAGAATAATCACCCCGTACACGATACTCCGTCCGTAATCCGGCATGTTCAGCGCCAGCAGCACGCTCACCAGCGCAACCAGCGTCACCGCCCCTGCCACCACGCCGACATAACTCCCCCGGCCGCCCAGTATGTACACGCCCCCAATCACCACCGCCGCGATCGACTGGAACAGGTACGGATCCCCCATCCCCAACGCCGCCTGCCCGCCGAACCCCACCAGCATGATCCCCGCCAGCGCGGAGAACACCCCGCTCAGCGCATACAGCGCCACTGTCACCACCCCGACCCGAATACCCGCCAGGTAGCTCACGCGCGCGCTATTCCCCACCGCATAGGTCGCCCGCCCGAACACCGTGAACGCCAGCGCGAACGACAACACAAGTATCACCAGCAACCACACATACAGCACTGCCGGCACGCCCAGCAGATGCCCGTGCACCG
>DATDIC010000400.1:0-2236 GCA_036521275.1 Acetobacteraceae bacterium | reverse complement strand
CCGGCCGTGCGGTTGGCCCCCACCCCCACACCCAACCCAAGTAGCGGGTTCCAAGGGCAATGCCCTTGGCGGGAGCCCAGAGGGCAGCGCCCTCTGGCGGGGTGCGGGGCAGAGCCCCGACCTTGCCTGCCTCACGCGACGGGCCTCCCGGCGTAGATCGGAAACCGTGCGCACAGTGTTTGCACCCGTTTGCCCACCGCCTGTTCGACGGTTTCGTTCGATCCGTCATTGGACCGGGCCAATCCCTCGATCACCTCGTCGATCATCAGCCCCACCTCGCGGAACTCCGCCGTCCCGAACCCCCGCGTCGTCGCGGCCGGCGATCCCAGCCGCACGCCAGAGGTCACCGCCGGCTTTTCCGGATCGAACGGGATGGCATTCTTGTTGGCGGTAATGCCCGCCCGTTCCAGGCTGGCCTCCGCTGCCTTGCCGGTCACCCGCTTCGGCCGCAGATCGACCAGCACCAGGTGGCAATCGGTTCCACCTGATCCGATCGCAAGCCCGTGCTGCGTCAGCGTCTCCGCCAGCGCCCTTGCATTCGCCACCACTGCGGCCTGGTACGCGCGGAACTCCGGCCGCAACGCCTCGCCGAACGCCGCCGCCTTCCCGGCGATCACATGCATCAGCGGCCCGCCCTGCAAGCCCGGGAACACCGCACTGTTGATCTTCTTCCCGATCGCCAGGTCGTTGCACAGCACCATCCCGCCCCGCGGCCCGCGCAGCGTCTTGTGCGTGGTCGTCGTCACCACATGCGCGTGCGGCAGCGGGCTGGGAAACACCCCGCCCGCCACGAGCCCGGCAAAATGCGCCATATCCACCATGAAATACGCGCCGACCTCATCCGCCACCCGCCGCATGCGCGCGAAATCGATCACCCGCGGATAAGCGGAGCCCCCGCCGATGATCAGCTTGGGACGTTCGCTGCGCGCCAGCCGCTCCAGCTCCTCGTAATCGAGCAGCCCGTCCTCCCGCCGCACCCCATATTGTACCGCCCGGAACCATTTGCCCGACAGGTTCGGCGCCGCGCCATGGGTCAGATGCCCGCCCGCCGCCAGGCTCATGCCCAGCACCGTGTCGCCCGGATGCAGCAGCGCCAGCAGCACCGCCTGGTTGGCCTGCGCGCCCGAGTGCGGCTGCACATTGGCAAACGCACAGCCGAACAACTGCTTCGCCCGCTCGATCGCCAGCCGCTCCGCCACATCCACGAAGCCGCAGCCGCCATAATAGCGCCGCCCCGGATACCCTTCGGCGTATTTGTTGGTCAGCACGCTCCCTTGCGCCTCCAGCACGGCGGCGGAAACGATGTTCTCGCTGGCGATCAGCTCGATCCCGTCCTGCTGGCGGTGCAGCTCGCCCGCAATCGCCGCCGCCAGCTCCGGGTCGGTCTCCGACAGCGGGGCAGAGAAGAATCGGGTCGCCACCTGGGGGGGCAGATGCTCGTTCATGATGGCCCTTCGCAAGCGCAATGCGCGAAACCAGGCACCTCTAGCATGCGCAACCGGAGCGACAAACGGCGCGCCGGGGCCCCGCCGCCACCTCGCTCTTGACGCTCGCGCACCCGGCGCAATGCTCGATCAGGTCGGGGCCACTGCCCCGCCAGCCAGTACGGAGCGACCAGTGAACCCGACAAAGACGGCAGATGCCCGCGGTTCCGTCCTCCGGCGCGTTGTCGCGACCGTGGCGCTGGCAAACCTCGCCTATTTCGGCGTCGAGTTCGCCGTCGCACTCTCGATCGGATCGGTCTCGCTGTTCGCTGACTCGGTCGATTTCCTGGAAGACGCCGCGGTCAATCTCCTGATCGTGGCGGCGCTCGGCTGGCCGCCACGCGCCCGTGCCCGGTTGGGGATGGGCTTGGCGGCGATTCTGCTGGTACCGGCGATTGCGACCCTGTGGACCGCCGGCCACAAATTCGCCCACCCCGTCGCGCCCGAACCATTCGCGCTGTCCATCACCGGCCTTGGCGCCCTGGTGGTCAACCTCGGTTGCGCGCTGCTCCTGGCCGGCTTTCGCCGCCATAGCGGAAGCCTGACGAAGGCCGCGTTCCTGTCCGCGCGCAACGATGCGATCGCCAACGTGGCGATCATCTGCGCCGCCCTGGTCACCGCCGCCGTCTGGAACTCCGCCTGGCCCGACCTGATCGTCGGCCTCGGCATCGCCATCATGAATGCCGATGCGGCGCATGAGGTCTGGTCAGCCGCCCGGGAAGAACACCGCGCCGCCGCCTGAGCCCTTACCG
>DATDIC010000399.1:0-11817 GCA_036521275.1 Acetobacteraceae bacterium | reverse complement strand
CGGGCGGGGCCGGCGGGTGATGGGGATGTCGAAATAGCGGTAGAGCACGTGGCCGAACTGGATGTCGGCCAGGGTGAAGTCGTTGCCGGCAAGGAAGGTGGCGCGGCTGAGTTGCGCCTCGGCGATGTCGAGGTACTTGTCCAGGTCGGCGATGGCCTGGGCGATTGCGGCGGGATCGCGCCGCGATGGCGCGGTGCGGGCGACGCGCCAGAAGATCGGGGCGGTGAAGCCCCGGGCGACGTTGATTTTCGCCCACTCGGCCCATTTGTCGATGAGGGCGCGGGCTGTGGCGTCGGCGGGCCAGAACGGGCCGGTGCCGTAGCGGGCGGCGAGGTAGCGCAGGATGGCGCCGGTTTCCCATAGCGGTTCGCCATCGCCGTCGCGCAGGACGGGGACGGTGCCGTTGGGGTTCATGGCCAGGAAGGCGGGCGTGTCGTTGCCGCCGTAACGGTGGCCGACATCGTGCCGTTGAAAGGGCAGGCCGAGCTCGCCGATGCACCACATGAGGGCCTGCAGGTTGGACGATGTCTTGCGGCCCCAGACGGTCAGCATGATGGCGGTCCTTCGGTTTGTGTGGTGCGGGCCAGAAAGGCTTCGATGACGGCGACGAAGACGGTCGGGTTGTCGGCGTGCAGCCAATGGCCGGCGTTGCGGATGGTGACGAAGCGCGCCGCCGGGAACAGGGCACGGATCAGCGGGCGGTGCTGCGGGCGGATATAGTCGGAGGTTTCACCGGCAAGGACCAGCGTCAGGCCGGTATATTGCCGGGGGGTGAGGTCGTCCCAGGCTTCGATCTCGGGCAGGGCGTCGGCGATCTGCTGGAGGCCGATGCGCCATGGCGGCGTCGCGCCGGGCGTGAAGTTCTGCAGCAGGAAGCCGCGGATGATCGGGTCGGGCACGTCGCGCTCCAGCGCTGCGTTGGCCTGGGCGCGGGACAGGCTGTTGGGCAGGCTGAGCATGGCGGCGGCGAAGGCGCGGTGGTGCGGTTCGTAGGGCACCGGCGCGATGTCGGCGATCAGCAGGCACGCGATGGCGTCGGGATGCTCCAGCGCGAGCCGCATGGCGACCTTGCCGCCCATGGAATGACCGAGCAGCGCGACCGGGCCGGTGCCGAGCCGGGTCAGCGTTTCCAGCACGTCGGCAGCCATGTCGGCGTAGCTCATGCCGGCGGCGTGGGGGCTGGCGCCGTGGTTGCGCAGGTCGAGCGCGATCACATGGTGATGCGCTGCCAGCTCTCGCTGCACGGTGCCGAAATTGCGGGCCGCGCCGAACAGCCCGTGCAGGAGCACAAGCGGCAGGCCGTGGCCGGTATCGATGGCGTGCAGGATCATCGGCGGGAGGGCCAGGCGGCGAGCCCGACGCCGACCAGGATCAACGCGGTACCGGCGAGCAGATCGCCGGTGATGGGCTCGTGGAGGATCCAGTTGGAGAGCAGGATGCCGACCGCCGGCGTGGCCAGGAAGCCGACGGATGAAACGACCGCGGGCAGCGCCATGGTGGCCTCCACCACGCCCCAGGTGCCGAGCGGTCCGGCAATGAGGCCGATATAGGCGAGCGCCGCCCAGGCGCCGGGCTGGGTGCCCAGGGTGCCGTGCGGCTCTTTCCAGGCGACCAGGGGGGCCAGCACGATCGAGGAGAGGATGAAGCACCAGGGCAGCAGTTGGGACATGCTGGATCGGGGTGGTGCGCCGCGCACGGTGATGATTGCGATCGCCCAGGACAGCGCGGCGCCGAGCAGGAAGGCGTTGCCGACCAGCACGCGTGTCGAGCCCCAGTCGATGGCCCAGGGGCCCATGAGCACGACGATGCCGCCGATGCCGAGCGCGGTGGCCAGGATGCGGCGGGGCGGCATGGCCTCACCCAGGACCAGCAGCGACAGGGGCACGACGAAGATGGTGGCGGCGTTCGCCAGCACCGCGGTGCGTCCGGCCGGCACCCAGGCCACGGCCAGATGTGCGAAGGCGAAGAAGGCGGCGAGTTGAAACAATCCGACGGTTATCACCGCCGGCCAGTCGCGGCGCGTGGGCAGGTGCAGGCGGCCGCCCCGGGCCAGCAGCAGCGCGGTTGCGATCATGCCTGACAGCAGCGAACGGCCTTCGGCGAACCAGAGCGGTGAAGTGCCGAGCCCGATCGCCAGCTTGGTGAGCGGCCAGCCGCTGCTGAGCAACAGCACGGAGACGAAAAGCTGCGCCAGTCCGCGCCCGGGCAGGGAACTGGTATCATTTTGGACCCCAACCGGTTGCAATCGATGGACTCGTCGTGACATGAAGGGAACATGACCTTTTCGATAGTCGCGCGCTGCCCGCGGACCGGGCAGATCGGTGCCGCCGTGACCACCTCCTCCATCGCGGTGGGGGCTCGGGTTGCGCACTGTGCCGCGGGTGTCGGCGGCGTGCTGACGCAGCATCGCACCGATCCACGGCTGGGGCCACGCGGGCTGGAACTGGTGCGCGCCGGCCGTTCGGCGCAGGAGACGATCGCGGCGCTGGTGGCGGCGAGCCCGCAGGCGCGCTGGCGGCAACTGGCGGTGCTGGATGCGTCGGGCAACACGGCGGCGTTCAGCGGCGAGCGGATCAAGCCGGAGATGAGCGAGGCGCCGGCGCAGGATGCTTGCGCGATCGGCAACATCCTGGCGAATGCGCGGGTGCCGGCGGCGGTGCTGCGCGGGTTTCAGGTGGATGCGGAGCTGCCGCTGGCGGAGCGGCTGCTGGTGGCGCTGGAAGCGGGGCTGGCGGCGGGGGGCGAGCGGGAGCCGGTGCGCAGCGGGCATCTGCTGGTGGTGGGGGAGGACGAATTTCCGCTGATCGATCTGCGGATCGACTGGCACGACCAGCCGATCGCCGCGTTGCGCGCGCTGTGGGAGCGTTACGCGCCGCTGGTGAACGAGTTCCGGCTGCGCGCGCTGGATCCGGATGATCCGGCGCTGCGGTAGGGTGCGGATTCGGAAGTTTGCTTGCGTTTCGCGAGCGATTTCAGCGGGACTCGGTGTCGTGGGAAGTGGGATTTCAGGCCAGGGAGTGGAATTGCTCGCGCGGTTGGCTGGATGCCCGCTTTCGCGGGCATGACGGGTTTGCGGGGCATGGCGGATTTGCGGGCGTGTCTGCGATTCGGGTTCGGCTGATGTTGCGCTAGGCGAGCGGATTCGTTTTAGCGGTAACCGTTGGCTTGCGCGGGGGCATTGGGCTGCCGGGGCTGGAATCCCGGCGATCTGCTGGTGGCGGCGCGGGCATCGGCGCCGATCCGGTCGTGCCCGTATCGAAAAAAGTCGAACTGTTATCTTGGTATTTATCATTATTCCGTATTGTTTGTGACGGCGAGCGACCGGCGGGTGTTCGCGCAAAGTTCCGGTTGACCCGAATTGCGACTCGCATTACGAGATGATCTTGCGCTGAACAGGGATACAGGATAAGGGGTTAGCCGCGATTCCTGACTGCCCGCCTGAAGCGACGGCCGCCCGGTCGTCGTGTCCTCCGGCCATCCCCGGCCACCCACGACGGAGGTTCCCGAGCGAATGATTCCAGCCCAGAGTCATGCATCATCACTGTCGCGCCGTGCGATTCGCCGTTCTCCGGTGCGTATTCTTGGCTGTTGCGCGCTGCTCGCGTTGGTCGCGGGCTGCGCCAGCCAGGGCCCGGCGATCAACCAATCACAGGAAGCAGCGCAGTACCAGGCGCATGCACGTCGCAACTACATGCCGCCCGGGCCGCCGGACGATCCCTGGGGGCCTTATATCGAGCAGGCATCGCAGCGGTTCGATGTGCCGGACACCTGGATTCGCGCCGTCATGAGCCAGGAATCGGGCGGCCGGGAATATCTGAACAGCACGCTCGTCACGTCGCCGGTCGGTGCGATGGGTCTGATGCAGGTGATGCCGGAGACGTATGACGATTTGCGGGCGCGCTACAATCTGGGCGACGACGCGTACGATCCGCATGACAATATCCTGGCGGGCGCTGCCTATATGCGCGAGATGTACGACATATACGGGTCGCCGGGATTCCTGGCGGCGTACAATGCGGGTCCGCATCGGCTGGATGATTACCTGAGCAACGAACGGCCGCTGCCGGACGAAACCCGGCACTACGTGGCGATGATCGCGCCAAATATCGAAGGCGCGTGGCCGGCGCACAGGTCTCCGGCCGAGACCTATGCGATGAACCAGTTGCCGATCATCATCCCGGGCGGGCTTCGCTATGGGCGCGTGCAGTTGGCGAGCAACCCGGAGCCGTCCCGGCCGTCGCGGCGCCGTCACGAGACACGGGTTGCCAGCCTGCCGCAGCCGCCGCGCCTGGCCGAGCCGCCGCGGGTGCAGCTTGCGCTGGCCACGGAGCCGCCGGCGGCGCCCGGGCGGACCCAGCATGGGCATCGTTACGGGTTCCACCTGATCCAGACGGCCAATGCCGAATCGGCGCCGGTGCTGCACGGCGGCAGCCTGAGCGGCGGCTGGGCGGTGCAGGTGGGCGCCTATGGCCGGGAGAACGAAGCGAAGGAAGCGGTCAGCGTGGCGAGGACCAATGCGCACGCGGAGCTGGGCGTGGCGCATCCGACGGTGGCCAGCGTGCACCAGGCGCATGCGGTGCTGTGGCGCGCGCGGCTGACGGGACTTTCGCGCGAGGCTGCGGTGAAGGCGTGCGCCACGCTGTCGCATGGCCGGAAGAACTGCATCGTGCTGTCGCCGGAGTCGCAGTCGTAAGGCGGGGGTGATTGGGGGCGGTCCGCTGGAGCGGTCCGCCCGCGACCTACCAGTCTTGGGCGCGCAGGTTCGTTTCCGGCAGCTTGTTCATCTTCCATGCCTCCCGGCCGCCGCGGTCCCAGTAAACCCGCGTGTAGCCGAGCGCGGCGAGGCGCAGTGCCAGATTGCGGCCTTAAAATCGCTCGGGGTTCCAGCCGAGTGCGACGATTGGCGTGCTGCGATCGCCATTGGTCAGTTCGTGCAGCTTGTTCCGCCGGAACCTGGCTTGCTGGCAATCCTGGCCGTCGGTCTGATCGGCCTGTCGGGCCATCGTCGCCGGCGAAGGCGGCTAAGGGCCGCCGCGTCCGCCGACGGCGCCGAAGATCTGGCCGGTGGAATAGCTCGATTCATCCGACGCGAGCAGAACATAGAGAGGTGCGAGTTCCGCCGGCTGACCGCTTCGGCCCATCGGCGTGTTGGCGCCGAATTCCGGCAGCCGATCGGTCGGTTGTCCGCCGGTGACCTGCAAGGGTGTCCAGACCGGACCGGGGGCCACTCCATTCACCCGAATGCCCTTGGATGCGAGTTGCTTCGCCAGGCCCTTCACGAAGACCATGATGGCGCCCTTGGTGGCCGCGTAATCGATAATGTTCTCTCCCGGGTCATACGCATTGACGGACGCCGTGGCGATGATCGTCGAACCAGGCTGCAAGTGTGGGACGGCCGCCTTGATGATCCAGAACATCGCGTAGACGTTGGTCTTGAAGGTGGTGTCGAATTGCTCCGTCGTGATGTCGAGGATGGAGTTCTGCGAAATCTGCCGTGCGGCATTGCTGACCACGATATCCAGTCCGCCAAGCTGATTGACGGCATCGGAGACCAGATTGTTGCAGAACGCCTCATCGCGGATGTCGCCTGGCAGCGTGACGCCTCGGCGCCCGGCGGCACGGACGAGGTGCATCACCTCCTGTGCATCAGGTTCCTCCGGCGGAAGATAGTTGATCGCGACATCCGCACCTTCGCGGGCGAAGGCGATGGCGGCGGCGCGGCCCATGCCGGAATCACCGCCGGTGATGAGCGCCTTTCGGCCGGCGAGCCGCCCGGTGCCTTTATAGGTCTCCTCGCCGTGGTCGGGACGAGGGGTCATGCGGCTGGTGAGGCCGGGCCAGGGCTGCTGCTGCTTGGGGAAGGGCGGCCGTGGGTATTCGGTGACCGGGTTCACCAGGGATGGGTGGCCGGTGGGGGGTGAAGCTGCGGTTTGCGCGGAGTAGGCGGGGCTTGCACCGCCGACGGTGAGCGCCGCGGCGAGGCTGCTGGTTGCTCCGATTATCATTCCACGACGTGAGGGGTCGTTGTCGCCTGAGTTCATGTGCCTGGCTCCGGGTGCATGGCGGAGCAACGCAGATGAGGCGTGCTGGCTGCATGGGGCGCGCAGCTTGTCGCATCAGGTTGAAGGAGGGTGGACGCGGCCACGCGGCCGGCGCGTTTTTCGGACTTGGCGCCGTTTCGCGCGAGGCTGTGGTGAGGGGTTGTTTCATTGCAGGGACGATTGCGGCGTGCGGTGGGTGTGATTGCATGCGGCGGCGGGGTGAGCGGGAGATAGGGATTTTACCGCAGAGGCGCAGAGGCGCAGAGACCGGGGTGGATGCTGGCACGGCTGGGACGGTGATCCGGAGGATCTCTGCGCCTCTGCGCCTCTGCGGTAAGTCTTGGTGCGGGAGCGATCACCGTGGTCACGGGTGGGCCTTCTTGCGGCGCCAGGTGATGATGAGCTGCTCGCCAGCGTCGGTTAGGCAGCGCGTGGTCGGTTCAGGTGCGAACCTGGCGAGGGCACTGTCGGGACAATCAGCGACGAAGTAGCCAAGGGAGAGTTCTTCAAGCACGGTCCCGATAACAAGGCTGACTCGTTCTCCGCCAGGCCCGCGATGTCCACGCCAGGATCGCGGTTGTGTCGGCTGTCGCTGGATTCCCGCTTTCCCGGGAATGACGGGGAACGGGGGAATGACGGGATGGGGCTGTTTTCAGGGCAGTTGGTATGCAAACGTGCGCTGACATGCGTGACCCATCGGGCGGCTTGGGGCGGTGAAGGTTTCAGCCAGTTTCCAGCCCGAGATAGATGCGCTGCACGGTGGCGTCGCGCGCCAGCTCGGCGGCGGGGCCGTCCAGGACCGTGCGTCCGGTCTGCAGCACGTAGGCGTGCTGCGCGATCTCCAGCGCCAGCTCGACTGATTGTTCCGCGAGCAACAACGTGATGCCGCTGCGGTGCAGCAGGGCCAGCGTGTCATACAGGCTTTCAACGACTGCCGGGGCGAGGCCGAGGCTCGGTTCGTCCAGCAGCAGCAGGCGCGGTTCGCTCATCAGCGCACGGCCGAGGGCGAGCATCTGGCGCTCGCCGCCGGAGAGCGTGCCGGCCATCTGGCGGCGCCGCTCGGCCAGGCGGGGGAACAGGGTGAAGACGCGGTCCAGAGAGGCGGCGATGCGGGCGCGGTCGCGCACGACGGTCGCGCCGAGCCGCAGGTTCCGCTCCACCGACTGGTTGACGAACAGCCGCCACCCCTCGGGCGACAGGGCGATGCCGCGGCGGACCACGGCGTGGGCGCGCAGGCCGCCGATGCTGCTGCCGTGCCACTCGATGCGGCCGGCGGCGGGCGCGATCAGCCCGGCAATGGCGTTCAGCGTGGTGGTCTTGCCGGCGCCGTTGGAGCCGATCAGGGCCACCACGCCGCGCTCCGGCACCTCCAGCGATACGTCGGCCACGCCGACCAGGTCGCCGTAGGCCACGGCGAGGTTGCGGACAGCGAGGGCGACGCTCATGCCTGCATCCGCGCGGCCATGCGGTGGCCGAGATAGGCGGCGACCACGGCGGGATCGTTGACCACCTGCCGGGGCGGGCCGGCGGCGATGACGCGGCCCTGGTGGAACACGACGGCGCGCTCGGCCAGGGTCAGGATGACCTCCATGATGTGCTCGACGATGATCAGCGTGATGCCGAGGGCGTGGATGCGGCGGACCAGGCCGATCGCCGCCTGCACCTCGGCCGGGGTGAGGCCGGCCAGCGCCTCGTCCAGGAGCAGCAGGCGTGGTTTCGTTGCCAAGGCGCGGGCGATCTCCAGCCGCTTGCGGCCGGGCGTTCCCAGCATGCCGGCGCGCCGGTGGGCCATCGGGGCGAGGCCGGTGAATTCCAGCATTTCGTCGACCACGGCACTGGCGGCGGCGCGGTGCGGTTGGCGCAGGAAGGCACCGACCAGCACGTTTTCCGCCACCGTCATGTCGGTGAAGGTGACCGGCACCTGGAAGGTGCGGGCGATGCCCAGCCGCGCATGCCGATCGGGGCTGGCGCGGGTGACGTCGTGGCCGTCGAAGGTGATGCGGCCGGCGGTGGGGATGCGATCGCCGGCGAGGGCGTTGAAGAAGGTGCTCTTGCCGGCGCCGTTGGGGCCGATCAGGCCGATGACCTCGCCCTCGGACACCGCCAGGTCGGCGCCGTCCACGGCGCGGAGGCGGCCGAATGTCTGCACGACGCCGGTCGCTTCAAGCAGCATGGCGGCGCCGGGTGAGCTTGCCTACCAGGTCGAGCAGGCCGCCGGGCTCGAACCGGGCGATCAGCAGGATGATGGCGCCATACACGACGTAGGTGACGCCGGTGCCGGAGCCGCCGAACGCGGCGTTGGTCCATTCTTCGAGCGGCACCAGGATGAGGGCGCCGAGCAGCGGGCCGAACAGCGTGCCGGCGCCGCCGAGGGCCGCGACGATGACGATCTTTACCGAGATCAGGATGCCAAGGACGCTGTCCGGGTCGGCGAAGCCCACCATGACGGCGTAGAGCGAGCCGGCAATCGAGGTGAATGCGGCCGATAGCATGAGCGCGTACAGCTTGTAGCGCAGCACCGGCACGCCGAGGCTGCTGGCGGCGCGGTCGCCGCCGTTGATGGCGCGGAGATAGTAGCCCATGCGGCTGCGCTCCATGGCGGCGGTGAGTGCCAGCAGCAGCGCGAGCACGGCGAGGAAGATGTAGTAGTACGCGAGGGGGTCGCGGAAGGTGAGGTCGGCGACGGAGCGGGGCGCGGCGGGACCCATCAGGCCGACGGCGGCGCCGACCAGCGGCCAATTGGCGACCAGCAGCCGGATCAGCTCGGCTGCGGCGATGGTTGCCATGGAAAAGTAGTGGCCGCGCAGGCGGAAGGTGGGGGTTCCGATGACGATGGCGAGCGCCAGGCTGACCAGGATGCCGAGCGGGGCGCCGGCGACGGGCGGCCAGCCGAGCTGGGTGTAGACCACCAGCGAGGCATAGGCGCCGGCGCCGAAGAAGATGGCGTGGCCGACCGAGACCTGGCCCGCGTAGCCGCCGATCAGGTTCCAGGCGGAAGCGGATATGGCGGCGAGTACCACCAATGCGCCGACGCGCTGGTAGAAGGCGTCGCCCACGAGCGCGGGCCAGGCGATGGCAACCAGCACCAGCAGGATGATGGCAAACGCCCGGAGCGGGACGCGATGGCGATCGAGGCGGGGCGCGGAACTCATTGCACCGCACGCCGCCGATGTCGCGACAGGAAGGCGCGGATGCGCGGGGCGAGCCTGCGCGTGACGGGCGGGGATGTGGGGGGCGGGCGGGCCATCTACACGGTCCCCAGCAGGCCCTGGGGCCGTACCCACAGCACCAGCAGGAACAGCGCGTATACCACCGCATCCTGGTACACCGGGCCGAACCAATAGGCCGAGACTGATTCCACCACCCCGACCAGCAGTCCGGCAATCAGCGCGCCCGGCACGCTGCCGAAGCCGCCCAGGCACACCACCACGAAGGCGATGAGAGTGAGCGACTCACCGACGGTCGGGGCGATGTAGTAGAACAGCGCGATCAACGCTCCGGCGATTCCGGTGCTCGCGGCGCCGAGGCCCCAGGCAAGGGCCTGCATCGGGTCAGGGCGGATCCCCACCAGCATCGCCGCCGCGCGGTCTTCCGCCACCGCCAGCATGCGGGCGCCGATCATGGTGCGCGTCAGCATCAGGTGCATGCCGAGCGCGAGAGCCAGGGCCACCACGCCGGCCAGCACGCGGGAGGCTTGCAAGCGCAGGCCGCCGATCTCCAGCGTGCCGCCGACCAGGGTGTCCGGCAGGGTGACGAAATTGGCGGAGAAGGCCCAGAAGGCGGAATAGCGCAGCAGCAGCGCGAGCCCGAAGGTGGACAGGATCTGCGCCAGCATGGGGCCGCGCATGACCGCGCGGATCAGCCCGAAATAGACCGCGAGCCCGAGCAGGGCGAGCGTGACCGCGGCCAGCGGAACCGAGATCGCCGGGCCCCAGTGCCCTTGTGTCCAGGCGAAGAACGCCACGTACATCGCCAGCATGACGAAATCGCCGTGGGCGAAGTTGACGACGTTCATCATCCCCCAGATCAGCGTCAGGCCGGAGGAGAACAGCGAATAGACTGCTCCCAGCAGCAAGCCGCTGACGATGACTTGCGCGAGGATCACCGATTACGTCGGGGTGGGGGGCCTTGTCTCACGCCCAGCCTTTGAAGGGCAGTTGCAGCGGCGCGGTGGCCGAGGCTTGGGGCCATACCGGCACGTACTCGCTGCCGCGAAGCTGCACCAGCAGCGTGGAGGCCAGCTCGTTCTGCCCGTGGGCATCGAACTTCACGCCCTTGTAGCCGATCATCAACTGGTCCGGTTTCAGATCGGTGGCGATCAGTGCGGTCCGGATCTTGTCGGGGTCGGTGGAACCGGCGCGGTTGATGGCGTCGCAGAGCGTGAGGAAGCCTTGCAGGCAGCGGGCGGAGGTATCGTCCATGTCGTTGCCGGTTTTGATCTTGTACATGGCGTTGACGATGTTGCTGGAGCTGCCCGGCTTGCCGATGCCGAAGGCGCTGCGGTTGATCGCGCCCTGGGCGAGGTCGCCCACGGCTTTGACGAAACTGGGATCGGAGAAGCCGGAATCATCGCCGATCACCACGCCCGGCTTCCATGCCAGGTTCTTCATGGTCTTGAGGAACAGGATCGAATCCGAGGTGTAGCTGACGAAGATCGCTACGTCGGGGCTGGTCTGTTTCATCTGCAACACCTCGGCGCTGACGTCGGCGCTGTTGGCGTTGTAGGGAATGCGGCTGGCGAGCTGCAGCTTGTGGTCCTTGAAGGCGGCGATGATGGCATCGCCGGTGGAGGTGCCGTACTCGGTGTTTTCGTTGACGACCGTGACGCGGTCCACCTTGTGGCCCTCGCCGCGCAGATCTTCCAGGAAGCTTGCGTAGGCCTTGCCGAAATCGGTGCCGATGGGGGTGGTGCGGAAGAACCATTTGTAACCGCGCTCGGTGAGGCTCGGCGCGGCGGATTCGCCGGCGACGAAGGGGATGCCGTAGCGTTCGGCGACGGCGCTGGAGGTGAGCGTGCAGCTCGACTGGTAGGCGCCGACCATCGCTACGACGTGGTCCTGGGTGATCAGCCGCAAGGTCTGGCTTTGCGCGGTGGCCGGGTTGCCCTGATGGTCGGCCAGGGTGACCTGGACCTTGCGTCCGCTGAGGTTGGGCAGGCCGGCGGTGGGGCCGAGCGGCAGGTCTTTCAGTTCCGGATGCGGGTTGTTGACGATGTCCTGCCCGACATCCAGGGCCGCGCGCATTTCCAGTCCGGCCGAGGCGACCCCGCCGCTGAGCGGATAGGTTCCGCCGATGACGACCGGGGCGTCTTCGCCGCGCGCGGCGATCGGCAGCAGGAATGGCAGCAGCGTCGTGGCGCGGCGTGTGATCAGCGACATTCGGGTGCTCCCAGACGTTCTTTGTGCGGACGCTAAAGCAGGATTGCTTCAGGATGAAGCGGTGCGGGTCGAGGATTCTTCGTTGGCGGGGATGATTCGTGTTGTTTGGCGATCGCACGGCGTCGGGGTGCGTCGCCTGGGTGTGGCAGGGGCGGATTTATGTGGGGCGGTGGAGAAGACGTGGATGCCCGGCCTTCGCCGGGCATGACGGTGGGGCCGGGGTGACGGTGGGGCCGGGGGTGACGGTGTGGGGCGGGGTGACGGTGTGGGGCGGGGTGACGGTGGGGCCGGGGGTGACGGTGTGGGGCGGGGGTGACGGTGTGGGCGGGTGGGTGTGTGGTTGGGGGTGAGGGTTGCGGGATGTGGGGAGGTGTGTGGTCGGGGGGATGGGGTGGGGT
>DATDIC010000398.1:0-8460 GCA_036521275.1 Acetobacteraceae bacterium | reverse complement strand
GTTATGCGGAGTACCGTGCAGCGCAGGAGCAGGGTTGGGGGCGGCAAAGTCGTGGATGGCCGGCCTTCGCCGGCCATGACGGGAAGGGGCCGGCTGTGACGGACGGGGCGGGCTGTGACGGACGGGGTCAGCCTCAATGCGGTCGGGTATTAAAAGCCCAACCCGCCGAACGGATATTGCTTCACCGGCTCCACGCCGCCCGCCGAGATCAGCCCGCGCCGGCGCATGCAGTCGAGGGTGGCCTGGCGGATCGCCGCCTGGGCGTCGTCCTGTGGCGTGGTGAACCTGAAATCAAAGATGTTGTTGGTGGTGCTTGGGTTCGAGGCGGCGATCAGCGCCTTCACATGCGGGTCGGTGTAGGCCTGCTGGCGGCATGCCACTTCCCCGGCGGTCTGCGGCGGACGCGACGAGCACCCCACCAGGAGCAGAAGCCCGGCGATACCGGCCAGCGCGATGGGAAGCTTCATGCCGCAGCCAGCCAGTCTTCGATCAGCCGCCGCGCTATGCTGTCGGGGCGTGGCAATAGAAACCCATGCGTCTCGGGGTTCTGGATCTGGTCGCGGCTGAACCAGCGGACATCATCCAGTTCGGTCGCGTCCACCGCGATTTCCTCGCTCAGTCCCTCCCCATAGAAGCCGAGCATGATATTGCCCGGAAACGGCCAGGGTTGGCTGGAGTGGTACCAGACCTCGCCCACTTCGATCCCGGATTCTTCGCGCACCTCTCGCCGCACCGCTTCCTCCAGGGTTTCTCCGGGTTCCACGAAGCCTGCCAGGGTGGAGTACATGGTGGCGCGGGGAAACCGGCGGGAATGGCCCAGCAGCAGGCGATCCTCGCGGGTGATCAGCATGATCACGGCCGGGTCAGTGCGCGGGAAATGCTCTGTCTTGCAGCCGGTGCACAGCATCATGTGCCCGGCGCTGCGTACTTCGCAGGGAGCACCGCAACTGCCGCAGAACCGCTGGCGCGTGCGCCAGTGCATCAGTCCGCGCGCGTGCGCCAGGACCGCGGCTTCGGGGTTTGGCACGCCCCAGCCGACCGAGCGCAAATCCACGAACTCCCCCATTGCGGGCGGGAGCAAAGGCAGCGGGTCTTCGGCTGCGCTGATGTCGGTGGCGAAAACCGTGCGGTCGGCGATGCGGCCCAACAGGGCCCAGGGGCCGTCCGCCATTCGCAGCGCCGTCGCGGCCTCCCCCGACACGTAGACAGCTTCGGGTTTGCCCGCTTCCATTCCCGCCATCAGGTTCCGACTTCGCCAGACCGGGACGAACAGGGTGTTCCGATGCTCAAGTTCGGCGGCGACCCAGGCGGGATCGTCACGGCGATGCACAATCCGATCGAGCGGGCTGGAGGAATACACGTTCGGGCGACTGGAGAGAATCAGGGTCACGGCCGGTTCAGTGATTGCGAGGCGAGCAAGGTTTCGCATGCTCCCCCGCTCAGCGGCAACAGCTGGAGGACGATGCCCGCCGCGCGCCGTCCATTTATGATCGAAGATGCGCTTCCTTGCGCAATCAATCCGGCTTGTTACAGTTTCTTATCCGAAAACAGTATTTTCAGCTCGCCGGGCGCATGCGGATGATCCACGCCTTGAAAGCGATCAGTGCCGCGGCGATGAAATCGCGCGTCGCCTGATCGGTCAGCCGGCCGGTATCGTCGAACTTGGTATGCGCCGCCGTGATCATGACCTCCGGCCGGTTCAGCACGTATCCGTTGAGGAACACGAAGCACTGCCGCAGTTGGTATTGTGCCCGGGCACTGCCCAGTGCCCCCGGACTGGCGCCCATGATGGCGACCGGCTTGCCATCGAACGGCTGGTCCGGCGGGCGGGATATCCAGTCGATGGCATTCTTCAGTACGCCGGGGATCGAATAATTGTATTCCGGCGTTACCAGCAGCACGCCGTCCGCCTGCCTGACGCGCCGCCGCAACGCCTCGACGACCGGGGGATAGCCCTGTTCCCTGACATCATCATTGTACAAAGGGAGGTCGCCGATCCCGGCCGTTTCCATCGCCATCCCATCGGGAAGCAGCTCCTGGGCGGCTCGCAGGGTCGCGGTATTGAACGAACCGCGCCGCAAGCTTCCGGAAATGCCCAGGACCCGCACTGTTCCACCGTCGCTCATTGGGTCCCCACTTCGTCTGTGCTGCGGCGGCATAATGCGCGCTGGACAGTGCAGAGCAATTGGGGAGGAAGCGCCGCATCGCCTCCCTTACGAGGATTTTAGAGGCGGCCAACTGGGCATTTCAGGCGGGAGACAGTGTGGAATCGAGCTTCGGATACATTATTCCTGAATTAACGATAATTTATCATTGTAAATTCTCTCGATAGCAGCATGATACGCCCTGTGGAATAACAATTTCGTGAGCATGAGGCGGGGCCATCATGAAAACAAAACTGCTTGTCGTCGATGACCAGCCGGGGATGACTCGGGTCGTCGCCCTGGTCGCAGGCAGCCTCGGGTTTGAGACCAGGGCGGTGAACTGCCCGTTCGAGGCGACCGATGCGTTCCTGGAGTTTCAGCCCGATATCGTGATCATCGACATGATCATGCCGGAGAAGGACGGCATCGATGTGCTGCACGAGATACTGGTCACCGGCCAGGCCTGTCGGATCATCGTCATGTCTGGACTGAGCGAGGCCTATCTCCGCCTGTCGGAGGGTATCGCCCGCTTCTATGGACGCGAGGTGACGGTGTTGCGCAAGCCGTTCCGCCGTGGCGAGCTTTCCTCGATGCTGCTCGCGGCCGAGGCTCCCCCGCAGGTCCGGAGACATCTGGAACTTGTCGTCTCGGCCTGATCCGACCGCCCACGGTCGCATCATTTCGAGCCGGCCAGCGGCATCGGCCCGGAGGGTCGTCGCTGTCCGAAACCATCCCCGCGCATGGCGTACGCCGCCGCCAGACCGAAACTGAACAGCCGCTCGCGGCCGAGCAGGAAGACCCGCCCGCCACGGGGGAACAGGCGCGCGATTGCCGGGTCGGAGACGTCGAGGCCGCCGGTGTAGGCACCGAACGCGGGCATCATGATGCGCCGTGCGTCGGTGACGAAGCAGGGCCGGCTGACCTGCCCGCCGCGCGCCGACACGGCGGCCTTGGGGTGAAAGTGCCCGCAGATTTCACCGAGCGCGCCGCGCTCGGCCTGATGGCGGAACGTCAGCGGGCCGAGCGTGAATGCCTCCGCACACTCGCCACCCAAGCCGGCCGGTGGCTCCGGGTCGTGATTTCCCCGCACCCAGACGAACTGTCGCCCGGCCGTGATTGCCTGCACGCGCAACGCCTGCTCGTGCGCCAGGCGACCTGCTGCCTCACCGTCGTGGAATGAATCACCCAGGGCAACCACGATGCGCGGCGTCCAATGCCGGATGCACAGCAGCAGCCGGTCGAGCGTGGCCTTGGTGTCGAAGGGCGGTAGCAGCATGCCGCGACGGGCGAAGGAGGAGCCTTTCTCCAGGTGCAGGTCCGACACCGCCAGCAGACAAGCTGCCGGCCAGTACAGCACGCCGGCCGGATCGAGCATCAGCCGCTCGCCCGCCAGATGCACTGGTGCGGCGGTCACGCCGGGCGTCCGAACAGGCTTGGCTGGCGTGGCGTGGCGGAGCGGCGCGCGAGGTTGGCGCGGTGCACGGGCGGCACGGATCGGGCGGATGCGGGTGGTTCGGCGTCGCCGGTTGCTTCGGCGATGATCGCCTCGGCTTCGGCCAGGAGTTTTTCCTCGTCGGCGTCTGAGCGCACGCTTTCGCGCCCGATCTCCAGCAGCACCGGAACCGCGAGCGGCGAGACGCGGGACAGCGCCATGTGCACGATCCGTCCCTTCACCCGTCGCAGCATTCCGGCGATGCGCGCGAGATCGATCAGTCCCGATGCCGCATCGGCGCGGGTGGCGCGCAGCAGGATGTGGTCCGGCTGGTGCTTGCGCAGCACTTCGTAGATCAGGTCGCTGTTCACCGTCACCTGCCGCCTGGTTTTCTCCGCGCCCGGGTGATGCCGCTCGATCAGTCCGGCGATCACCGCCACGTTGCGGAAGGTGCGCTTGAGCATGGAACTGTCGGCCATCCACGCTTCCAGATCGTCGCCCAGCATGTCTTCCTCGAACAGCCGGGCGACGTCCAGCGGCTGTTCCGCCGACCAGATGCCGAGCACGTAGTCGGTCGCCACGAAGCCCAGGGGAGCGAAGCCCGCACGCTCCATGCGCTTGGTGATCAGCATGCCCAGGGTCTGGTGCGCGTTGCGGCCCTCGAAGCAATAGGCCACGAGGTACCAGCGGCCGCCGCGCGGGAACGTCTCCACCAGCAGGTCGTTGCGGCCCGGCAGGCGCGAGCGTGCCCGTTGCAGGCGCAACCAGTCCTGCACGGGTTCGGGAAACACGTGCCAGCTTGCGGGGTCCTGCAGCAGGCCGCGGACACGGTTGGCAAGATTGGTGGTGAGCGGCAGGCGGCCACCTTCATAGGCGGGGACCATTGGTTCGCCGCTGCCGCCTTCCATGGCCTCGGCCACCGTCTCGTGCACGCGGACGAAACGGAGCAGCCGGCCGGCAAACATGAAGGTGTCGCCGGGCCGGAGAAGGTTGATGAAATATTCCTCGACCTCGCCCAGGATGGGTCCGAAGCGGCGCTTGCCGACCAGCCGGACCTTCAGCAGCGGGGCCTCGACGATGGTGCCGATATTCATGCGATGCTGCCGCGCGATGCGCTCCGAGCGGACGTGCACGCGGTTTTCTGAATCACGGAACAGCTTGCGGTAGCGTTCGTAGGCGGCGAGCGCGTAGCCGCCGTTTTCCACGAAGGTCAGCACGTCGTCGAAATCCTTGCGGGTGACGGCCGCGTAGGGGGCGGCACGGTGGATTTCGGCGTAGGCGGCATCGGGATGGAACGGGGCGGAGCAGGCCATGCCGAGCAGATGCTGGGCCAGCACATCCAGGCCGCCGGGGCGCGGCGGATCGCCGTCCAGTTCGCGCGCGGCCACGCCCAGAATGGCGGCTTCGCATTCCAGGACTTCGAAGCGGTTGGCGGGGACCAGCACGGCACGGCTGGCTTCGTCCATGCGGTGGTTGGCGCGGCCGACCCGTTGCAGCAAGCGGGAGACGCCCTTCGGCGCGCCGAGCTGGATCACCTGGTCCACGCCGCCCCAGTCGATGCCGAGATCAAGCGAGGAGGTGGCGACGACGGCGCGCAGCTTGCCTTCCGCCATGGCGGCTTCCACGCGGCGGCGCTGGGCCACTTCCAGACTGCCATGATGGAGCGCGATCGGCAGGGTGGGTTCGTTCAGCTTCCACAGGGCCTGGAACATCAGCTCGGCCTGGGCGCGGGTGTTGACGAACACGATGGTCATGCCGGCGGCACGGATGCGCGCCATTACCTCGGGCGCCGCTTCAAGTCCCATGTGGCCGGACCAGGAGAGCGGGCCGGAGGGAAGCTCCATCCGCAGCTCCGGCGGGGCGCCGTCGGCGACGGTGATCCGGTGGGCGGCGCCGACATAGGCGGCAATGGCATCCGCGTGAGCGACGGTGGCGGAGAGACCGACGCGGCGAAGGGAAGGTGCCAATGCCACCAGGCGTTCGGCGCAGAGGGCGAGCTGGTCGCCGCGCTTGGTGCCGGCCAGGGCGTGGACCTCGTCCATGATCAGGCAGCGGAGGCCGGCGAACATGGCGGGTGCGTCGGCGAGCGACAGCAGCACAGCGAGGCTTTCCGGCGTGGTGAGCAGGATGTGCGGGGGCGCCTGGCGCTGCCGTGTGCGCCGATTGCTCGGGGTGTCGCCGGTACGGGTCTCGATCGTGATGGGCAGGTGCATTTCCTGCACCGGCTGCGTCAGGTTGCGGGCGATGTCGGTGGCGAGTGCCTTCAGCGGGCTGACATAGAGCGTGTGCAGGCCTTGATGCGGGGTTTCGCCGAGTTCAACCAGGGTGGGCAGGAAGCCCGCCAGCGTCTTGCCACCGCCAGTGGGGGCGATGAGCAACACGCTGGCTCCGTCGCGCGCTGCTTGCAGCATGGCGAGCTGATGCGGGCGCGGGGTCCAGCCGCGCTGGGTGAACCAGGAGGCGAAGACGGGCGGCAGCATTATGGGGGCGGTAATCGCGTGTTCAGCTCCATCGGGGTGGGATAAGGAAAACGTGGTGCGGACGCCAGACCGTGGTGTGGATCGGCTAAGGAAGCGGTAAGCGGCCGCATTTTTGGGACCGGCAGCGACGCCGCCGCGATGTCGTTCTGCGGAAAGAACAAGAAAGCTTCAACGCAGAGGCGCAGAGATTCACGCAGAGGTTTGACAATCGGCCTGGGCGGCGGCTCCGCGCTTTTGTCTCCGCGGCGCATTTTTCGTGTGCTTCGCCAATCATTCCGGGAGGTTCATCGAGGGTCGATCCAACGTTCCATGCGAACGACGTGTCTTAACGGCTATACGTTTGCAACTCCGCCTCGGCCCAGGCGATGACCTGATCTACCGACTGGCCGCCGGGGCCGAGCCGCGCGATCATCATCGGCATGGTGGCACTGGTGTAGATCTGCACGGCGATCTCGGGCGGAGCGGGATAGCCGGCCACGACTGTGTCTGCGTGATGGAACGGCTTGACCGGATAGTTGTAGAGCACGCCCGGCGGCGGGGCTTCCTGCTGCCACACGTCGAAATCCGTCATGCTCTGGAACGGGGGAATATCGTAGCCGTTGCTGGCATCGGCGAGCGGGTGCACCTGTTCGCGCTGCGACAGGTATTCGACCAGGTCCTTGGCCGCCGACTTGTTCCTGCCGAAGTTCCACACGCCGTAGAATTGCGGATTGTACGGGACGAAACGGCCTGCGGTGCCCTTGGGATTGGGAAATTCCCAGCAGTTTTCTGCAACCTGCGGGGCATCGGTTCTGGCCACCGACCAGGACGAGGGCGCATCGAAGATCAGCGCCGCCTTGCCTGAAATCAGCGCCCGGTTGTTGCCGGCGCCGTCCCACCCGAACACGCCGGGATCGAGAAGCTTGACCAGTTTCTGCGCGTAGGTCAGCACCTGACGCACGGCGTCTGAGCGCACCGTGATCTGCCCGTTGGCATCCACCAGTTGCGCACCGAAGCCGGCGAACAGCGACCCGCACCAGTCCACCGCGTCGCCGTTGTTGCTGAGTGTCAGGCCCAGCGGCATGCCGGCTGCCTGGCATTTCTGGGCGATCGGCAGCAGATTGTCCCAGTTCCATGCTTCGGATTCGGGCGTGTGGATGGGTTTCGCCGGGTACATGGCCTGCACGTCCACGCCGCAATGCTGCTTCAGCACGTCCGCGCGCACGAGGCTCGCCATGTTCTTGCTCATGCGCGCGGTGGGTACGGCGCGCCAAGTTCCTTTCACTTTCGCCAGATAGGTGGCGGTGGTGTTGGGATCGCCATATTTCGCGATCAGCCGGCCCATCACGTCGTCCATCGGTTCGAGCTGATCGGCGTATTGGTGCACCATCCAGGTGGCGTAACTCAGCATGTCGTGGCCGGTGTGGGCGACCGATTCGGCGGCCATCATCTCCAGGTTGGTGCCGGTCAGGTAGGCAACCTGCACGTCGACCTTGTTCTTGTCCGACCAGGCGGCGATCAGTTCACTCATTTTCGCGTCGCCGGCCTTTACCCAATGATCGGTCACGCCGATGTTGAGCTTGCCGGCTGCGCCGGCGGTGCGGATATGCACCAAGGGCAAGGCGGTGGCGGCGGCGCCCAGCTTGAGCATCCGGCGGCGGTCGATTGGTTTCGTGTGGATCATCCGGTTCGTTCTCTCCACTTCCGTTGTGGCGTGTCGGAGTTTTGCGGCGAAGATTCATCCTGCCGCGATGTGTCCAACTCCGGCGATGACGCTGTCCCAGTCATCAATTTCGCGATTTTCTGGTGCGACCATCACGTGATCGACGCCGATCGCCGCGAACGCGTCGATGCGGGCACGCAGCTCGCCCACGTCGCGTCCATTCCAGTGCGTACGCATGGAGACGGTGAAATCCGGTTCCGGCCGCTCGGCGCGCAGACGCCGGACGATGGGGGCGGCTGCTTCGGGTGTGTGGCGGCTGCCGTGCCAGCCATCGGCGATGCGGATCGTGCGCTTCAGCGCCGCGTCGGAGCTGCCGCCGAGCCAGATGGGGATCGGGCTGACGGGCAGTGGTGCCATGGTCATGTCGGTGATCGTGGCGGGGATGTATTTGCTTGCGAATGTCACCGGATCCTGGGTCCATACCGCGCGCATCATGGCGATGCCCTCGTCCATGCGGCGGCCTCGTTCGTGGAACGGCACGCCAAGCGCGGCGAATTCGGGTTCCAGCCAGCCGACGCCGGCGCCCAGGATCAGGCGTCCGTCCGACAGATTGTGCAGCGTGGCAAGCTCTTTCGCCAGGGGCAGAGGGTGGCGCATGGGCAAGACCAGGACGCTGGTGCCCAGGCGCACGCGCTGCGTGACCGCGGCGACCCAGATGAGGGTCGCGACGGGATCATAGAACAGCGGCGAGCGCGGGAACTG
>DATDIC010000397.1:0-2939 GCA_036521275.1 Acetobacteraceae bacterium | reverse complement strand
GGCAGGGTCACCTGCGAGTCCGCCTCAAGCTGCACACGATGATCGGGCAGCAACAGGACCCGCCAGGGGCCCGGCATCGCACGGGGCAGCAGATGCAGCAGCTCGAAGCTCTGCGACCGCAAATCCGGATCGCCGCGGCTGGCGCTGCTGGGGACGCGTCCCAGGGTCGCCTGCAGCACGAGCCGGCTCCGGTCCGGGTCGGATTGCTCGAATTTGGCGTGGATCACACGGCCTCGCCAACGAAAGAAAAACCCCGGCAGGGCGCTTGGTCCTCGCGGCGCCAGCCGGCCCATCGCGTCGACCTCGAACGGGCCGAGCATGAAGGGGGCATCGAACGGCATGTGGGTGGCCTCCAGAATTGCTCTGCCGCATCCTTGCCGCCACTTAGTGAACCATTCATAAACCGCAGCCCATGTCCCTGGCCGACGACCTACGCCACGCACTGCCCCCGCCGCATCCGGCAGGCCGGCCATTTCTCCTGGGCGGCCTGATCCTTATCGCGCTCGGCCTCCTGCTGGCGCACTGGCTGTGCTGGGTCGGCCTGCTGTTCGTATTGCTCTGCCTGTTCTTCTTCCGCGACCCCGAGCGCGTCCCCCCCGAGCGCCCCGGCGCGATCCTGGCACCCGCCGACGGGCGCGTGGTATCAGTCGCGCTGGGCACGCTGCCGGCCGAGCTCGGCTTGAGCGCGGTGCCGCGCTGGCGCGTTTCGATCTTTCTGTCGGTGCTCAACGTCCATGTGAACCGGATTCCGGCGGATGGGACGGTCACGCGTATTGCCTACCGGCATGGCAGCTTCCTGAATGCCAGCCTCGACAAGGCAAGCGACACCAACGAGCGGAACGCGGTGGCGCTGCGCCTGCCGGACGGAACCGAGATCGCGGTGGTTCAGATCGCCGGCCTGATCGCCCGCCGCATCATATGCACCCTGCGCGAGGGCGACGCGGTGCGCGCCGGAGCGCGGTTCGGGATCATCCGCTTCGGCAGCCGCACCGACCTCTATCTGCCGGAAGGCGTACGGCCGCTGGTGGTCGAGGGCCAGACGATGCTCGGCGGCGAAACCGTCATCGCGGAGCTTGTGGCGTGACCGGGACGCACTGCGCCGCTGAGGGGCCGGAATGAGCGATTCACCACGACCGGATTGGGCATCGTCGCCACGGGTATCGTCGATCCGCCGGCTGCGCAGGCTGCGGCCACGGCGGCGGCCACGCTACAAAGGCCCGTCATTCAACCGAATGATCCCCAACTTGCTCACATTGCTCGGGTTATGCGCGGGGTTGACCTCCATGCGGTTCGCGCTGGAGGGGCGCTTCGGGTCGGCCGTCGTGGCAATCACCGTTGCCGCCGCGATCGATGGCCTGGACGGCAGGTTGGCGCGGCTGCTGAAGGCGACGTCCCGGTTCGGCGCGGAATTCGACAGCCTGGCCGATTTCCTCTGCTTCGGGGTGGCGCCGGCGTTCACCATTTACCTCTGGTCGCTGCGGCGCGACGGCGGATTCGGCTACACGCCGTGCCTGATGTTTGCCGTCTGCATGGCGCTGCGGCTGGCAAGGTTCAACGCCGCGTTGGACGGAGCACCGAGGCCTGCCTACGCCTATAATTTCTTCACCGGCGTGCCCGCCCCGGCCGGCGCCGGCCTGGCGCTGTTTCCGCTGTTCCTCGGGCTGGAAGCGCAATCGCTCGGCTGGTCATGGCTGCTGACCGCGACCCAGTATCCGTTGTTCTGCGCCGCCGTGCTGGCCGGAACGGGGCTGCTGCTGGTGTCCACCCTGCCGGTCTGGAGCTTCAAGAACTTCAAGGTTCCCGCCGAATATGTCCTGCCGCTGCTGCTGGGAACCGGCATCTACGCCGCCCTGCTGGTGGCCGACCCCTGGGCGGCACTGGCCGCGGCCGGGTTGATGTATCTTCTGATGCTGCCCTTCAGCGTACGGAGCTTCCACCGGCTGCGGCGAGAGGCCGAGGGGATCCCCGGCGAAGCCGACGACCCGGATCACGCGACCGGCTGATCCATCCAGGCCTTGATTTCGAGGCTTACCGCTCCGCCCGGCGAACCGGCACCAGGATCAACTGCTCGCCTGCGATTGCTGGCGAAGCTGGCGGGCACGGGCCAATACCTTGTCCTCAATTTCGCCCACCGTCATCGGGCTGATCGGCGCGTCGATCCACTGGCCGTTCTGCAGCACCTGCCGGAAGATCGCCACGCGGACCGCGTCGCTGCGCAGCTCACGTCCCATGATGTAGGCGGTCGCTTTGAACCGTTCGCCTTCGGTCGTGGGGGGCGAGTACCAATCGGTGATGATCACCCCGCTGAAGGGGTCAGCAGAGGAAAGCGGCATGAAGCTCAGCGTATCCAGGGCGCCGCGCCACAAATAGGCGTTGACGCCCAGCCCGGCGCCGACACCCCCACTGTTGTCCTGCTTCTGCTGCTTCGCCGTGCCGAAGCTGAGCAAATTGTCTCCCCCGGTCATATTGCCGTATTGCGTCAGGCCCTCACCGGGTTCGCCGGCGTAGTCGGGGGAATTGGGCGACTGGTTGTTCGCGCGAGTCTGCCCGCACCCGGCCAGCAGCGGCAGACAGAACAGCAATGCCAGGGCCGTGCGCAGCGAGTCAGTCATCGGTTCACCCTGTCACATCGAGCGCATGTGCCGAATCGACCATGCTGGCCCTGTTTAGCGTGACTGGCACGTTATCGCCAAGTGCCTTGGCAGCGCAGTTCATCCCGGTCAGCGCTGTGCCGGTTGAGGAGGGTGCTGCGCGGGCGATCGATCGGAAGGCGGACAGGACGGGCATACGAACCCCGGCGGCGGGGGCGACAGGGACTCGTAATGCTCCGGTGCATAGCCCTCTGGGCCGATCACGCCGACAAACCCGCTCGGCGACATGCCCATCTGCGGCCCGGCAGGTTGTTCCGAGAACCTGGCCGCGCTTGCCAGGCCCGGCCA
>DATDIC010000396.1:0-3021 GCA_036521275.1 Acetobacteraceae bacterium | reverse complement strand
GATGCGGTAGAGGCGAGCCTGCGGCGGCTGGGTACCGACGTGATCGATCTGCTCTATCTGCACAAGGAAGATCATGGGACCCCGCTGAGCGAAACGGTGCATGCGCTGGCGGACCTGATCAGGGCGGGGAAGGTGCGGTATTTCGGGATATCGAATTACCGGTCGTGGCGCGTGGCGGAAATCTGCCGGTTGTGCGACGCAGCGGGGATCGACCGGCCGGTGGCCAGCCAGCCATTGTACAATGCGCTCAATCGGCAGGTGGAGGTGGAGCATCTGCCAGCCTGCAGGTTCTATGGGCTGGGGGTGGTGCCATACAGCCCGCTGGCGCGCGGCGTGCTGACGGGGAAATACAATGCCGGTTCGCCACCGGCACCCGATACGCGCGCCGGGCGGAACGACCGCCGGATGATGGAATCGGAGTGGCGGCCGGAAAGTCTGCGGATCGCGGCGGAGCTGGCGGGACGGGCACGGGAGCGTGGCGTGACTCCGGGGCAGTTCGCGCTGGGATGGGTGTTGAACAACGAACTGGTTACTGCGGCAATTGCCGGGCCGCGGACGGAAGCACAGTGGGAGGACTATGTGGGCGCGCTGTCTGTCCGTTTGACGCCGGAGGACGAGGCGCTGGTAGACCGGCTGGTGGCGGCGGGCCATCCGTCGTCCCCGGGGTATAATGACCCGGCGTATCCGGTCGAGGGACGCGTGGCGCGAGCGCGGGCGGCATGAAGTGCAATCAGTTGGGAGGAGACAAAGATGGCTGAACTGACCCGGACTGAATTGGCCGAGAGGATTGCGGGGCTGCCCCGGGTGAAGCTGGCGCATTTGCCGACTCCACTGGATTTCTGCCCGCGGCTGACGCGGGCACTCGGCGGGCCGAAGATTTATATCAAACGCGACGACCTGACAGGGCTGGCGTTCGGGGGAAACAAAACGCGGCAGCTCGAATTTCTGTTTCCGCAGATATTGAAGCAGGAACCCGACACGGTTGTGGTGGGCGCCTACACGCAATCCAACTGGTGCCGGCAGATCACCGCGGCGGCAGCGAAATGCGGGCTGCGGACTCGGCTGGTGCTGGTGCACGGCGAGAAGGGTCCGGCGGCGCAGGGCAATCTGCTGCTGGACCGGTTGATGGGCGCGGAGGTGGAGGTGGTGCAACTCGACGACATGCACCAGCTTGCACCATTGCTGGACGAGGCGGCGGAGGAGCTGCGCCGGCAAGGACGGCGGCCGTACGTGATCCAGCCTTTCGCGATGGAGACGCAGGCGGCTTCGGCGGTCGGGTATGTGAATGCGGCGGTTGAGCTGGATGCTCAGCTCGAGGGGGCTGATGCGCGGGCGGACTGGGTTTTTTTGGCGGCGGCCAATATCACGCCCGCTGGGCTGCTGCTGGGATTGAAGGCGCTCGGGCGAGCGACGCGGATGGCGGGCATATGTCCGATTAGCTGGAACGACGATCGCGCGGCGGATATCGCGGCGATCGCGAACGGAGCTGCGGAGTTGCTGAAGCTGCCGCCGCGGGTGCGGCGCGAGGAAGTCGATGTTGATGAGAGCTATATCGGCGAGCGGTATGGCGTGGTGACACGCGAGGGGCGTGAGGCGCTACGGCTGGTGGCGGAGACCGAGGGGGTGTTTCTCGACCCGGTGTACAGCTCCAAGGCGATGTCGGGGCTGATCGACCAGATACGGCGTGGCCGGATTGGTGCATCGGAAACCGTGGTGTTTCTGCACACGGGCGGCACGCCGGCGCTGTTCTCGTATGCCGACGAGCTGATGGCGGGGGAAGCTGCATGATGGCGAAGGGGATCCTGATTGCGGCGATGAACTTCCGCGGGGTGGCGGAGGATGAATTCCACGACTGGTACGACCTGGAACATGTGCCCGAGCGGCTGCGGGTGCAGGGATTCCTCAACGCGGAGCGGTGGATCAGCGCGGACGATCCGCACGTGTCGGTGGCGACATACGACCTTGATGATGTCGGGGTGCTCAACCGGGCGCCTTACTTGGCGGTGGCTCATGAAAGATCGAGTCCGTGGACCAAGCGGGTAACGGGGAAGTGCGAGCGGCTGCTGCGGTTCGAGGGGCAGCAGATCGTTCCCGGCGACGGGGTGGCGCCCGATGGTGCGGGTGGGCTGCTGCTGGTTGCGATGAATATTGCGGCGGAGCATGAGGCGGACTTCAACGACTGGTACAATGCGGAACATCTGCCCGCGCTGGCAGCAGTGCCGGGAACGTTGTGCGCACGGAGGTACCGAGGGAGCGGGGCAACGCAGCGCTATGTGGCGATGTATCACCTTGCCGGGCCTGAGGTGGTGGATTCGGCAGCGTGGAAAACGGCTGTGAATACGCCCTGGACCGAGCGGTTGCAGCCGCACTTCCGTGATTTTCTGCGGATCCGGTGCCGTCGGTATTTGGGGCAGCGGAAGGATGGCGATTAGCTTTCTGCCGAACCCGATGTGCAGAGGATGTCGACGGTCCCCGCAACTGGCGTGCTACTCGCTGGACGAACTGACCCGGACCAGACCCGGCACGGCTTCGCTACCGCACCCGAATCGTGCGTGTCGCGTGCTGCAGATTCTTCGTGATTGTGACATCATGCAGTGAATGCATGCGGCAAACGGAGATGATCATGCCAGGTGGTTTCGTGCATCCCGAATATCTGGTTCCGACCGAACGGCTCGCGGGACATTTACGTGACCCCAAAATTGTGGTGCTCGATTGCACCACGCACCTGATCCCGGACCCGAAAGTGACCTATCAAGTAGTGCCGGGCAGGGGGGACTTCGAACAGGCGCATATACCGGGCGCGCAGTTCGTGGATGTGCAGGCAGACCTGTCGGACGTATCGCATCGGTATCGTTTCATGCAGCCCGCCGCAGAGGCGTTTGCGGCGGCGATGGGCCGGTTTGGCATCAGCGATGACAGCCGGGTGGTGCTGTATTCGGCAGCCAATGTCTGGTGGGCCACGCGCGTCTGGTGGCTGCTGCGGATGTTCGGGCACGACAATGCGGCCGTCCTGGATGGTGG
>DATDIC010000395.1:0-2966 GCA_036521275.1 Acetobacteraceae bacterium | reverse complement strand
GTGTTCGATAACCGGCAGTAAATTGGCCACCCTGCCTTTCTCGATCTCATCCAGAGCCGCCTCCAGCGCGTCGGCGACGCTGGCGAGGTGATCGTTTTGCTTTCCATCGAGCGTCGCACGTCCGGCGTCGATTGCCTCGATCGCAGCTTCCACCGAGTCCTGAAGCCCGCTCTCTTGTACGTCGGCAACCGCCTCCTGCACCCGCGCGAGGGCGTCGGCTACCCCGCTCGACGGGTCGGCCAAATCGTCGGCTGCCAATTCGCCTGCTAGGGGTGTGCTTGCTGACCTGTCGCCGGCTACCTGCTTGTCGGGCACGGACTGGTTCCTCGAGATGGGTTGGTGAGATTTGGTTGGCACGGCAAGCCAAGTCGCAACAAGCGAGTATCTGATATTAGGGCCGCACGGCGATAAACACTTTTGAGTGAAAGAATCGAGAACCTTTCTATCATCGCGCCAGTGGAAAAGTTGCAGTTGATAAGGGCCTGCGCCTTGAAACAACTCGCAGGCGCCGGATGCAGATTAGCTGGTTGCGTCCAGAGCCGCCTGCAATGTCCACGCGGCCGCCATTCGGTCAACCACCCGCCCGCGCTTGCTGCGGCCCAGGTCCATGTCCTGGATCAAGAACCGGCTGACCGCTGCGGTGGACAGCCGCTCGTCCCATAACGCGGCCGGCAGGCCGGTGGCATCCGACAGCGCCATGGTCCAGTCGCGGGCGGCCTGGGCCGCGGGACCGATTGTACCGTCCATAGAAAGGGGCCAGCCGACAACCAGCCCGCCGGCACCTTCCTTCCGGGCGATCGCCAGGATCGCCGTGGCGTTTTCGCGCAGCTTGCCGCGTTTCAGGCTGCCGTAAGGTGTCGCCAGGGTCAGCCGGACATCGCTGAGCGCCAGGCCTATGGTGCGGCTGCCCGGATCAATGCCGAGCAGCCGCTGGTCCTTGCCCAGCATTCCGCGCAGCTCCGTCAGGTTGAACAGCGCCATTGCGGCCGTTATGGTCCGCGGCTTCTCCGCAGCCAAGGACATCGCCCATGTCGCTGGATCCGGCGACCGTCCGTCGCATTGCCATGCTGGCCCGCTTGCGGGTCGATGAAGCGCAGCTCACGCAGGTTCAGGCCGAGCTGAACAGCATCCTCGGCTGGATCGAGCAACTGAACGAAGTCGATGTGGAAGGAGTGGAGCCGCTGACCGGGGCTGCGCGGATGGCGCTGAAGCTGCGCGAGGACGTGGTAACAGACGGCGGTTACCCGGAAAAGGTGCTGGCAAACGCGCCAGAGCGGATCGGCGATTTCTACGCCGTGCCGAAGGTGGTGGAATGACGCTGACCGATCTGACCCTGGTGGCGGCTCGGGACGGGCTGCGGCGGAGGGCGTTCACCGCGCGGGAGCTGACCGAGGCGCATCTGGCGGCGATCGAGGCGCTGAACCCACGGCTGAACGCGTTCATCACCGTGACCGGCGAGCAGGCGTTGAAGCAGGCCGACGCCGCCGATGCGGCGCTGACGCGGGGAGATGTACGGTCGCTGACGGGCATTCCTCTGGCGATCAAGGACTTGTTCTGTACCGCGGGCGTGCGAACCACGGCAGGGAGCCGCATCCTGGGGCCATTCGTGCCGCACTATGAGAGCACGGTCAGTGCCAACCTGCTGCGCGACGGGGCGGTGTTCCTGGGCAAGGCGAACATGGACGAGTTCGCGATGGGCTCGTCCAACATGACCTCGGCCTACGGACCGGTGGAGAATCCTTGGAAGCGGCGGCAAGACGCGAGTGCGGTGCTGGTGCCGGGGGGATCGTCGGGCGGATCGGCGGCGGCCGTGGCCGCTCGCCTGGCGCTGGGCGCGACCGGCACGGACACCGGCGGATCGATCCGCCAGCCGGCATCGTTCTGCGGGATCGTCGGGCTGAAACCGACGTACGGGCGGTGCAGCCGTTGGGGGGTGGTGGCGTTCGCGTCCTCGCTGGACCATCCCGGGCCGTTCGCGCGGACGGTGGAGGATTGCGCGATCCTGCTGGGCTCCATGGCTGGGCACGACCCGAAGGATTCCACCAGCGCCGATATTCCGGTGCCGGATTATGCAGCTTCGTGCGGGCGCTCGGTGCGGGGGATGCGGATCGGCATTCCGCGCGAGTACCGCGCCGACGGGATGCCGGAGGAGATCGAGGCGTTGTGGCAGCAGGGAATTGCCTGGCTGCGCGACGCCGGAGCGGAGATTGTCGATGTGTCGCTGCCGCACACGAAATACGGGCTGGCGACTTATTACATCGTAGCGCCGGCGGAGGCTTCGTCCAACCTGGCGCGCTATGACGGGGTGCGGTTCGGGCTGCGGGCGGACGGAGAGGATTTGCGGGACTTGTATGAGCGCACGCGGGCCGAGGGGTTCGGGCCGGAGGTGCGTCGGCGGGTGCTGATCGGGACGTATGTGCTGTCGGCCGGGTATTACGATGCGTATTACCTGCGGGCGCAGAAGGTGCGGGCGCTGATCCTGCGCGACTTCACCGAGGCATTCGGCAAGGTGGACGCGCTGCTGACGCCGACAGCGCCGTCCGCCGCGTTCGCACAGGGCGAGAATATGGACGATCCGATCAAGATGTATCTGAACGATTTGTTCACGACTCAGGCGGATCTGGCGGGTGTGCCGGCGATTTCGGTGCCGGGCGGGCTGGATGCGAACGGGCTGCCGCTAGGGTTGCAGGTGATCGGCAAGCCGTTCGACGAGGAGACGGTGCTGGCAGTAGCGGCAGCAATCGAACGAGCCTCGGGGTTTGAGGCGGTGCCGGCGATACGGGCGGCGTAGGGTTGGTCGCGACGCATCGATCCTGACAGACTGGCAGACCCCTAAACGTCAGCCGGCCAGTCGGATGCGCGACGTACCGGCGCGCACCCGAGAGGAGGATCTCCCGCTCAAATGGCTGCCCTTGAAATCGACCACGGCACGGCTGCCCGCTGGAGGTCCGCATAGGATATTATCC
>DATDIC010000394.1:0-2929 GCA_036521275.1 Acetobacteraceae bacterium | reverse complement strand
GTGCGCTCGAACATCTGCGCCCCCTCCCCGTTCTGGTACAGCCGGTCGGGCGGCACGTCCGCGGATGCAACAAGTTTCACCCGATGCTCATACAGCGTATCGATCACCGTGATGAACCGTCGTGCCGCGTCGTAATTGTCGGCTGACAGGCGCGGGATACGATCCAGGATCAGCGCGTGATAATGTGTCGCTAGGGCCAGATAGTCGCCGGGCCCGAGCGCAGCTCCGCACAGTGTGGCGAAATCGAACCGCGCGACCCCGGCAGCCGCCCGCGGCACCACAAGCCGGCGCCCGACGACCACCAGCGTTTCGGCGCGTGGCTCGGCATCTCCCGTCAGCGCGGCAAACACCCGATCCAGCGCACCGTCCGCGTGTGCGTCGGCCGGCATGTACCAGGTCGGCATGCCGCGCAGGCGCGCGCGACGGAAATCCCGCCCGGCGTCCATCTCCAGCACATCCAGATGCCGGTTGATCAGCGCAATGAACGGCAGGAACGCGTCGCGGCCCGGCTGGCCCTTGAACAGGTCGTCCGGCCGCGTGTTGGAGGTGGCGACGACGATCACCCCGCGCTCGAACAGGGCCTGGAACAGCCGGCCCAGGATCATCGCATCGGCAACGTCGTTGACCTGGAACTCGTCGAAGCAGAGCAGCGCGGATTCGGCCGCAATGGAATCCGCCAGTGGCGGGATCGGATCATCAATCTCGGGCTTCGTCTGCCGGAACTTGTGGACCCGCCCATGCACGTCCTGCATGAACTGGTGAAAATGCACGCGCCGCTTGCGCCGTACGCGGGCAGCCGCGAAAAACAGGTCCATCAGCATGGATTTGCCGCGCCCGACCGCGCCGACCAGATAGAGCCCGTTCGGCGCCCCTTCCGGCGCTTCATCGACCTGCCGGCGCCGCAGCAGGCGGAACAGGAACCCGTTGCCGTTCACCGGCTGTGGCGGCGGATCGTAGCTGCCCAGCCGCAGCCAGAGTTCTTGCAACCGGCCGGCCGCCATCGCCTGGGACGGGTCCGGGGCAAGCGCGCCGGATGCCACCAGGGCCCGATAGGCTGGCAGTGGTCCGGCAGCCGTATCGGGGGGCGTCTGCATGTGGGCGCCGCTTTTAGAGCGTGATCGCTTGAGGCGAAACCGTCGGAAGCGTGAATCACGCGCTCAGACTAAACAATCCTAAAGCGTCGCACGCCGGGGTTCAACGACGATCGTTCCATGGTAAAGCGCGGCGGCAAGGAGGCCCGGATGATCGAGCTGGACTACGCCGCACTGCACGCCGCACCGCTGGGGACCGATCCGTTTCCGCATCTCGTGGTAGCCGATTTCGTCCCCCCCGACAGCCTGCGTGCCGTCTTGAACGACCTTCCGCCGCTCGGCCGGCGAGGCTCGATCCCGCCCGCCGCGCTGCGGCTCGGCCCGGCCGCCCGCGGGCTGGTCGCCGAGTTGGAGGGGCCGAAGCTGCGCCACGCGATCGCCGAGCGGTTCGGCCTCGACCTCGCCGACGCACCAACGCTGGTAACATTCCGCGGCTGGACCAACGAGCGGGACGGCAGCATCCATGTCGATTCGCGCGCCAAGCGCGTCACGGTGCTGCTGTACCTCAATCCGGACAGCGGCCGGTTCGCCCGCCATGAAGGCTGCCTGCGCCTGCTGCGCGGACCGAACAGCCTGGAAGACTATGCCGTTGAAGTACCGCCGGTGAACGGCACCTTGCTGGTGTTCCCCAACGCCCCAAACGCGTGGCACGGCCACAAGGTGTTCACCGGCCAGCGCACCAGCATGCAGCTCAATTACATGACCACGGACGCCAAGGCCCGCAGCGAGTTGCGGCGCCATCGCGTTTCGGCCTGGATGAAGCGACTGACGCGGGCCGCCTGAACGCCCGCACCGACGCATGTCTGGTGGGCGCACGTGGGATCGAACCACGGACCTCCTCCGTGTCAGGGAGGCGCTCTCCCGCTGAGCTATACGCCCGGCCGTCGGACGGCGGCTTCTTACGCGCGGCCCCTTCGCCGGGCAAGCCCACGACAACGGCAGAGGCGCCAACGGACAGGTGCCAACGGACACGTGACAGCCGCGCCCGCACCGCGTTCAATAGAGCAATGGACCTCCCTGTCCCCGCGACCGCCTGCCTGCCCGCCGAGCCGCCGCTGATCGTCCGTCGCCCGGTACGCCAGACCGTGCCGATCGTGTTCGCCTCGCCGCATTCGGGCTCCACCTATCCGGCCGACTTCATCGCCGCCGCGCGGCTCGATCCGCTGACGCTCCGGCGCAGCGAAGACAGTTTCGTCGATGAACTGTTCAGCGAGGCCGACGCCCACGGCGCCCCCCTGGTTGCCGCCACCTTCCCGCGTGCCTTCTGCGACCCCAACCGCGAGCCATGGGAGCTTGACCCCGGCATGTTCGCCGACCCGCTGCCGCCTTGGGTCAACACCACCAGCCCGCGTGTGGCCGCCGGCCTCGGCACCATCGCCCGCGTGGTCGCATCAGGGGAAACCATCTATCGCGGCAAGCTGCGCTTCACCGAAGCCGAGCGGCGCATCCGCCAATGCTGGCAGCCCTATCACGATACGCTCGCCGCATTGATCGGCGGGACATGCGCCACCTTCGGTGCCTGCCTGCTGATCGACTGCCACTCCATGCCGGTGCAGGCGCCGACGGGCCGTTACAGCGGCGTCGATTTCGTGCTCGGCGACGCGCACGGGACAGCCTGCGCCGCTCGGATCGCCCGCCTTGTGGAGCAGCTTCTGACGTCGCTCGGCTATTCCGTGAAGCGCAACGACCCATACGCCGGCGGCTACATCACCCGTCATTACGGGCGCCCGCGCCAGGGCGTGCATGCATTGCAGATCGAAATCGCCCGCAGCCTGTACATGGACGAGGCGCGGATCGAGCGATTGCCGCGCTTCGCCGCGTTCCGACGCGACATGACG
>DATDIC010000393.1:0-2338 GCA_036521275.1 Acetobacteraceae bacterium | reverse complement strand
GGGCATTTACTTCCAAAAGGAATTCAAGCGCTTTTATCCGAACGACGCCCTGGCCGCGCAGGTGCTGGGTTATGTCGGGACCGACGACACCGGCCTGGGCGGTCTGGAGCGGCGCTTCGACAAGGACCTGCACGGCGCGCCGGGGCGGGAGCTGACTGCGCTCGATGCGAAACGGCATGTGCTGGGGAGCGAAGCGCGCGAGCCGGAGCCGGGCGACAACCTGATGCTCTCCATCGACGAGAACATCCAGTTTATGGCAGAGCGCGCGCTGGATCACGCGATGGAAAAGTTCCATCCGCTGAACGGCACCATCGTCATTCAGGACACGCACACCGGCCAGATTCTCGCGCTGGCGAACCGGCCCACGTATAACCCGAATGACTTTCGCCACGCGACAACGGGGCTGCTGCGCGACCATGCAGTGAGCGACGTCTACGAGCCGGGCTCGACCTTCAAGCTGGTGACCTATTCGGCAGCGCTGGACGCGGCGGGCGTGGAGCCGACCGATATGGTTGATTGCCAGGGCGGCCAGATTACGCTCTACGGGCGCACTATCCATGACGATGTTTCCGATCGCGGATTGGGGCGCGTGACGATAGAACGGGCGCTCGAAAAATCGAGTGATGTGGCGGCGGTGAAGACGGCGTTGAAGCTGGGGCCGGAGCGGTTCTATTCCTATATCAAGGCATTCGGATTCGGCTCACGCAGCGGGATCCAGTTGCCGGCCGAAACGCGTGGGCTGCTGCGGCCGCCGCAGCGCTGGAACCCGACCAGCATCGGCTACCTGGCGATTGGGCATGAGATCGCCGTTACACCGGTTCAGCTGGTGACAATGGTTTCGACCATCGGCAATGGTGGCATGTATCTGCCGCCGAGCATTCTGTTGGAGAACTCAAAACCCGGCGAGCAGATCAAGGCAGTGCCGTTTCATCCCGAACAGGAATTGCCCGATCCGCTGCCCGCCGGTGCGCATCGCGTGATCTCGCCGCTGACCTCGGCCAAGATGCGCAAGATGATGGAAGGTGTGGTGCTGGTGGGCAGTGGGCGCCCCGCGGCGCTCAACGGCTACTCTGCCGCGGGCAAGACGGGTACGGCGCAGAAGATTGATCCGGTGACCCACACTTATTCGCACACCAAGCACGTTGCCTCGTTTGCCGGCTTCGCGCCGGTGAACAATCCGGCGATCAGCGTGGCCATCATCATCGACTCGCCGAATGGCGCACAGTATGGCACTGCGGTCTCCGCGCCAATTTTCAAAGAGGTGGCGCAGGAGGTGCTGGAGTATCTGGGCGTTCCGCACGATGAGCCGATGCAGGCGCCGCCGGCAACGCCGCCGCTCGCTATCGCCGAGGACACGACACCGGAGGACTCGAGCGCTCTGCAGGCGATGTTTGCCGAGGTTAACAATCTGCCGGCGGACGATCCGCTGCGTGCAGGCGTGAACCCGCAGGCAGCCGCGGTTTCCGCTGACGGCGAAGCGCACGGCGTCTCCACGACGGCAAGCGTAGCGCCCGCACCCGCGCCGACGCAGGTGGCGAGCAATACTCCTGATGCCGGACTGCACGACGTCAGCCCGCCGCAGCCCGCATCGCCGGACAGCACGCCCCCGCTGCCCGAGCCGAAGCCGGAGAGCGAGACATTGATTACAGACGCGAAGCATCGCGTGGCCGTGCCGTCCTTTGTGGGGGCATCGGTGCGCCAGGCGGTGGAGCGCGCCGGGATGGCGGGACTTGCAGTACAGCCGCTGGGCAATGGCCTGGCGCGAGACCAGGCGCCTGCGGCGGGGACCCTGGTGCCAATGGGCACGCATATCGTTGTTCGATTTGCGCGCTAGCGCAAAGGTTCGATTTGCGCATTGGCGCAAAGGTCCGATTTGCGCGTTGGCGCAAGGATCCGCTTCGCACGATAGATCGCTTTCCCATTAAGATTCCAGCACGATGCCGGTTCCCGTCACATGGAAAGAAGCGCTGCGCGATGCCGAGATCCTCCGGCGGATCGATCGCGATGTCGCGGTCTCGGGAGTGGAGTACGATTCGCGCCGCGTGGGGCCGGGGTCGCTGTTCGTTGCCATGCGCGGCGAGACGACGGACGGCAATCGCTACGTAGAGCAGGCGGTTGCGCGCGGCGCGGTAGCGGTCGTCACAGACTCGGCCGCGGCGTACGATGCAACGGCGAATGGGCCGCTCGATGTCGCCGTTGCAGAGGTTCCACATGGCCGGCGCGCGCTGGCGACGATTGCGGCGAATGTCTTCGGGCATCCCGAGCGGAAGATCCGGTTGAGCGGCGTGACCGGCACCAACGGCAAGACCACCACCGCATACCTTTTAGAACAACTGCT
>DATDIC010000392.1:0-3269 GCA_036521275.1 Acetobacteraceae bacterium | reverse complement strand
CGGGGGGCCGGGATGACGGGGGGGGCCGGGATGACGGGAGGGGTGCGGGAATGGCGGGATGGGGGCGGGAATGGCGGGCCGTCCATGCATGACGGGGGATGCTCATCCGATCGCGTGCTGCGACCATTCGAACGCCAGTCGTGGCGGATCGTCGCCCGCATGGTCCCGCTGGATGCGGCGAAGCATCTCCGCGACAGGAAACGGATCGCGGCGCAGTGCCCGCTGCACGATTCCTGTTTGTGCGTCCGGTGCATGGCGGACGAGCATGCGTATCACCGCGGCCTCTCCGATCAGGTCGGGTGCGAGTGCCGGCAGCCGCACGCCATCTGCACCGGCCAAGATGTCGGTCATGCAGTCCGCCAGGTGGCCGGCGCCCTCGTGCAGCGATATTTGCAGATGTTCGCATTCTTCCTCGATGAGCGCGCGCAACCCATCGACGCGACAGCCGTCCTGAAGCGTGATGATTGCGGCGATATGGGTCACCATCGCCGGGGTCAGACGAAGCTCCCAGGCGCAGCGCTCCAGGCGCGCGAGCTCTCGCGCTGCGAGGCGCTCGGCGAGGCGGGCGGGCGGCTCGGCCAGGAGCGCTTCGACGCCGTGCTGAGGCGCCAGCAGGGCCGCCATGACCAGGTGCAACGGCTCTCCGGTGTCGAGTGCGGCGCCCGATGGCGGCAATGGCACCGGATCGCCCGACAGGCGGGCGGCGTGCCCGAGGGCCTGGCGCAGCAGGTGGTCGCGGTCGGCGGCAGAGCGCAGGCCGGCAAGCCGCACCGGCTCCGGCGGGTCCACCGTGACGCCCATCTGGGTCAGGTCCGCGCACCAGGAGTGATCGACGGTCCGATCGAGCAGGAGCACGCGTGTCTTTCCCCCGGGCGGCAGCGAATGCGCGGCCAGGCCATTGAGACGGGCGGCTGACACCCAGCCGCCAGCGCGGTCCACGATCGCCAGCACGCGGCTGGCCCGGGCAGCGCCGGTAATGGCTTCCGGCGCGAGGAAGCCGGCCAACCAGCCCTGCGCCTCGGCGCGTTCGCACAATTCCAGTGCGAGGCGGGTTTTGCCGGTACCCGGACGGCCGACGATGCATCGCACCGACATGTCGCCGGGCGAGTCGAGCCAGTCGGTCAGAGCAGCAAGTTCCTCCTCCCGCCCGACCAGGGTCAGCCCGCGCTGCTCGGGCACCAGCAGGTCGAACGGACGGGTGCAGCCAACCGGGTGCAGATGCAACCTGGCAACCGATGGCTCCAGCGCGGCGGAGCTGACACATGCCTGTGTGTTCCCGGCTGCGGCGGCGTCAAGCCGCGCGGTGGCCGAGCCAGAATCGTTCAAAAAAACGTCTCCTCGTATTGCAACGAGCATAATCACGGATGCTTGAGCTTGTCGCGGAAAAATATGGCGCAAGCGTGACGAATTTTCGGGCAATTGCGGCGGAAACCCGCGCCGTGGCTGACGTGCGGAATGGTTTCCGCGAAGCCGGACCGGGCTCGGGGCGCGCATGATGAACAGGTCGTGAAAACTTCGTGGGATCAAACCACCTCACGAACCGCTACTTAGAAGGTTCTCCGCACAACCGAGGGTGCTGGACCTCCATGAAGGTGCTTTTCGCCACGAGCGAAATGGCCGATTTCGTCAAGGCAGGAGGTCTCGGCGAAGTGTCGGCGGGCCTGCCACGCGCGCTTCGGCGGCACGGGGCCGATGTGCGGGTGCTGTTGCCGGGATATCCGGCTGCGCTGGCGAAATCGCCCGATCTGCGGATCGTCGCGCGGTTGCCTGGACGGGCGAGCATTCCGCCATGCCGGGTGGGCGAGATCCGCACGGCGGACGGACTGGCGGTGTATCTTCTGCTCGCGCCGGCGCTGTACGAACGGCGCGGCAGCCCGTATTGTCGCCCGGACGGACTGGAATGGGCCGACAACGACGTGCGGTTCGCCCGCCTGTCGCTGGCGGCCGCGCAGCTCGCCCAGGGGATCGGCGGGTTACGCTGGCAACCGGACGTGCTGCACGTGAACGACTGGCCGGGCGGGCTCGCGCCTGCCTATCTGCGGTGGGATGGCGGCACGGTGCCGACCATTCTGACGGTGCACAACATCGCCCATCAGGGCGTATTTGGCGCCGATCATCGGCACGCGCTGGGTATCCCGGAGCATGCGTTCGATATCAACGGCGTGGAATTCCACGGCCAGATCTCGTTCCTGAAGGCCGGCCTGTTCTATGCCGAGCATGTCGGCACCGTCAGTCCGACCTACGCCGGCGAGATCACCACCGAGGCGCTGGGCGCCGGGCTGCATGGCCTGACCCGCGGTCTGGCCGAGCGCGGGCAGTTGACCGGTATCGTGAACGGCATCGATGAGAGCTGGGATCCCAGCAGCGATCCCAGCCTGCCCAGCCATTTCGACGCGGCGGATCTGAGCGGCAAGCAGCCGATCGCGGACATGGTGCGAACCAGCCTGTGCCTCGCGCCCTCCGACGGGCCGCTGTTCGGCATGGTGTCGCGGCTGGTGCCGCAGAAAGGCCTGGATATCGTCGCCGAGGCCGCCAACGATCTGGTCGGTGCCGGCGGGCAGATTGCCATCCTGGGACTGGGCGAGCCGGCCACCGAGCAGATGCTGAGCAAGGTGGCACGACGTCACCGGGACCATATCGGCGTGCTGGTCGGGTTCAACGAGTCGATGGCGCGGCGGATCGTCGGCGGCAGCGATTTCTGCCTCATGCCGTCACGGTTCGAGCCGTGCGGGCTGACGCAGATGCAGGCGCAACGCTATGGCACTCTGCCGATCGCGCATGCCACGGGCGGTCTTGCGGACACGATCGAGGATGGCGCGACTGGGTTCCTGTTCTCCGATTTCTCGGCCGACGGGTTGCTGGCGGCATGCCGACGCGGCTTCGAGGTGTTCGCCGATGCAGCCCAGTTCGACGAGATGCGGCAGGCGGCGATGCGGCGCCAGTTCGGCTGGGATGCCACCGCCGCCGCCTACGAGCAGCTTTACTGCCGGCTGACCGGCAAGCCGGTGGCGGGGCCGGGGCTGCGCCAGCGGCGAAAATACCGCAAGGATGACGAGGCCCTGGCACTGGCTGCCGCGTGACGCGGCTCGGGTTGCGCGGATCGCCGCCCCCGGGATGCTGCCATTGGTCTTCACGGCAACGAGCCCGGTTGCGGTTCGCTGGGCCTCTGTCATTCCCGCGGAGGTCGGCATCCAGGCGGGAGCCCACGAAATTCCGGGAATTTGGCTGGGAGGGAATGACGAACGTGGGTGGTCACCTTCAATGCGACC
>DATDIC010000391.1:0-6612 GCA_036521275.1 Acetobacteraceae bacterium | reverse complement strand
AGACCGGGTTAATTTCTGGCAAGACTGCTCGCAATCGGGTCAGCGAGGAGTTTCGCCTGGTCCAAAGCCAAGTGTTGCGGGCGGCCTTCGCGCAACCTGGCGGCGAGGCGGGCTTCTCCAACTTGCTGATGGTCACCAGTGCGCGGCCGAAGGAGGGCAAAACCTTCACCGCGGTCAATCTGGCCGCGAGCATTGCCCGGCAGGGCGACCGGCCGGTGCTTCTGGTGGACGCCGATGCCAAGAACGGATCATTGGGTGACTCGCTCGGACTGACGCAATCCGCCGGCCTGCTCGATCTCGCGCTGGCGCCGCAGACCGATGCTCTCGCACTTCTGCACCCCACTGAGATCGGCACATTGAGCGTGTTGCCGGTAGGCCAGCAGCGCGGCGAACGGCCTGAACTGTTCGCCAGCGACCAGATGGTGCGGGCGATGCAGAACCTGGGCCGCCGGTTTTCGGATCGGCTGATCATCCTCGATGTCTCGCCGTGCCTTTCAACCAGCGACCCGGCGACACTCGCTCCGGTTGTCGGCCAGATACTCTTTGTGATCGAAGCGGAACGAACCCAGCGCGACGAGGTGGAGGCGTCGCTGGACCTCATTCAGACCTGCCCGACGATCACATTGCTCCTGAACAAAGTGCAAATGTCGACGCCACGCAGTTTCGGCGTGTATTCTTACGCCTATACATCATGACCGCGAGTCGGCGGGGCGGAGAGAATGGCAGCCGGAAACGCGTCGTATTGCCGCGGCTGGCCTGCGATGGCGGCGAGCCTGCTGTGTTTTCTGGCAAGCGCGCGGGCAGGACTGGCACAGACCACGACTGAACTGCCCGGACCCCTTGGGTTTCCGGGCAATGGAGCCGCGGCGAATCCGTTCCCCGGAACGCTCGGCGCGCCGCAACAGCCACCGAATTTCAAATACCAGACAAACCTCGGGCCGGGCGCGGGTGTCGTCCCTGCTCCCGGCTTTCTCGTGGTGCCGCGGATCAGCGCATTCGAGGAGTTCAACGACAACATATTCCAGACCCAGAACGACCGGCGATATGATTTCATAACGCTGCTATCGCCCGGCGTTGCGATCAGCGGCGATACACCGCGGCTCAATCTCAAGCTCAATTATAACCCGATCGTTCGCCTCTACGCGCGTACCCCAAGCCAGGACAGCGTCGGCCAGCAATTGCTCGCCGTCGGCGACGCAATCCTGGTGCCCGATACGCTGTTCCTGAAGGCACGTGCCTTTGCCGACGACGTGCCGACGCGGGGCGGCTTTGCCGGTCTCAACTTCGGTGCGCCGACACTGGCCAACCCGGGATTCGGCGGCGCCGCCAGCACCCTGAGCAAGAACAACCTTACCCAGACGGAAAGCGCACAGCTTTTTCCGTACGTGCTGCGCCATTTCGGCGATACCGGTACCGGCAAGTTCGGCATCAACCTGACGCAGAGCTACTCCAGCCAGACCAGCGGGTCGCTGCTGAACTCACCCAACGGCCCAGGCGCCCGCATATTCACCGGCGAAGCCATCGCGCAGTTCCTGTCCGGCCCGCAGTTCGGACGCGTCGTCGATCTGGCCACGCTCGACGCGGCAAGCTCCACCGGAACGGGAATACAAAACGGCGCCAATCGGTCCATTGCGGAAAACCGGATCGGCTATGTGCTAACCCGGCAAGTCCTGGTATTTGGTGAGTTCGGAGTTGAGCATATCGATTTTCCGCATTCCCAGCCGCCGGTTCTGATCAATGACGGGGTGTGGGGGATCGGCACCACCCTCACGCCGAACTCGGACAGCCAGGTCATCCTGGAATATGGCCATCACGATGGAATCACATCCTTCCAGGGCCTGGCTCGCTATTCGGTCTCTGCCCGCACAGTGCTGACTGCGAAATACACCTCCGGCCTGACCACCGATCTTCAGCAGATCGAAAGCGAATTGTCGCAAACGGATGTCAACCCGGAGGGCAACCCGATCAACCTGGAGACCGGAGCCCCCATTTCGATCGTAAACTCCTTATTGGGGATCAATGACAATCTGTTTCGCACCCATCAGCTCGTGGCCACCGCGACGACGCTGCTGGACCGCGACACGATCTCGCTCAGCCTGCAGCACGAGAACCGGGAAGCAGTGGCGACCGGCCCCGGCCAAACCACGCCGGCAGTCGGCGACGTGAGCACCACCGGAACCGCCACCTGGCGGCACGAGGTCAGCGACCGCACGTTGCTGACCAGCAGCGTGAGTTACGGGACGCGGACGCTCGGAAACGGTTCGAACCAGGACGAACAGTTCTTTGGCGTCAGCGCCATCCTGCGGTATCAGTTCTCCGACAAGCTGACCGGGTCCGTTGCCTACCATTTCCTCGACCGGCACTCGAACGTCCCGGGAGTTTCGATGTACAATGACGTCCTGCTCGTCGGCCTGACCCGAACCTTCTGACTGTAAACGTGTACGAAAACTTCTACCGCCTGAACGGCATCCCGTTTCAGCTCACCCCGGACACCCGGTTCTTTTTCGGCAGCTCCAGCCACAGCCGGGCGATCTCGCACCTGGTCTACGGGCTGGAACAGCAGGAAGGCTTCATCGTCATCACCGGCGAAGTCGGCGCCGGGAAGACGACGCTGGTGGAGCAGCTCTGGTCGCAGCTCGACCGCCGTACCTACGTGTTGGGCCGCGTCGTCACCACGCAAGTTTCCGGCGATGACCTGCTGCGCCTGATCGTCACCAGCTACGGCATCGAGGACAGGGGCGCCGACAAGGCGACCCTGCTCCGCCGCTTCGAAAAAATGGTGCGCGAGCAGCGCGCACAAGGGCGCCGGTGCCTGCTGGTGGTGGACGAGGTGCAGAACCTCTCGGTCGCCGCGCTGGAGGAGCTGCGGATGCTGTCCAACATCACCGTGGACAGCCGCGCCTCGGTGCAAACCATCCTGCTCGGACAGCCGCAATTCCGCCCCATGCTGGCCGGCCACGAGCTGGAGCAGCTCCGCCAGCGCGTGCTGGCCTCATATCATCTCGGCCCGCTCACGGAAGACGAGACGCGATCTTACGTGGAACACCGCTTGCGCCGTGTCGGATGGGACGATGATCCGCACTGGCAAGAGTCGGCGTTTTCCGGCGTGTTCCACCACAGCGGTGGCATCCCGCGGCGCGTCAACACGCTCTGCACCCGCATCCTGCTATACGGCGCGCTGGAAGAATCACACGAGATCAGCGCCGAAATGGTGGAGACGATCGCGACCGAGTTGGATCGCGATGTCGGGTCCGGCGGTATCGCCCCGCCCCCGCCGGGCGAAGGGCAGTTGCTGAACGGCGCCGGATCGGAGGCTCTGTTGCGGCGCATCGCGGCGCTGGAACACGGGGTGGCGCGGCAAGACCGGATTTTCCGCCGACTGATCGAACTGCTTGGCGGCTATCAGGCGGGACACCGATGAACCACGCCCCGACCCCGATGGCCGCGCCGCCGCGGAACGCCATGACCGTCGATGTGGAGGATTATTTCCAAGTTCAGGCATTCGCCGGCTGCATAGAGCGTGCAAGCTGGGACAGCATCCCGCAACGCGTGGCAGCGAACACGGAGCGCATCCTCCAGCAGTTCGACCGCGCCGGCGTGCGGGCGACATTCTTCACCCTGGGATGGATCGCCCGCCAACATCCGGCTCTGGTTCGCCGCATCGTCGCAGAAGGGCACGAACTGGCCAGCCACGGCTGGGATCATACCAGGGCAGACGCGCAGGACCCTGCCGCGTTCCGGGCGGATGTCGGCCGCACACGCCGGCTGCTGGAGGATATCGGCGGCGCGCCGGTGGTGGGATATCGCGCCGCGACGTTTTCCATCGGCGCACGCAACATGTGGGCGTTCGCGGTGCTGGAAAGCGAGGGCTACCGCTACAGCTCCAGCATCAACCCGGTGCGCCACGACCTGTATGGCCAGATGCGGGATGCCCCGCGCGTTCCCTTCCGTCCCGACGGCGGGGCGCTGCTGGAAATCCCGATGACCACCGTGCGCGTGGCCGGCCACAACCTGCCCTGCTCGGGCGGCGGCTATTTCAGGCTGCTGCCGTATCGCGTGTTCCGCTCCGGGCTGCGCCGCGTCAATCGCGTCGAAGGCAGCCGGGGGGTGTTCTATTTCCACCCGTGGGAGGTCGATCCAGGGCAGCCGCGCGTCGCCAATTGCGGCTGGCGATCCCGGGCGCGGCATTACGTCAATCTTGGTCGCATGTCGGGCCGGCTCGATCGCCTGCTGCGGGAGTTTGCCTGGGACCGAATGGACACCGTATTCGCCGATCTGCTGAATGAAGACCGGCCCTCTCCCACCGCCGCCGCCGCCTCGCGCGCGGTGTTGTCCGCCTGAGCCATGGCCATAAACGCTCCCCGTCCTGGCCGGCCCCTTTCCTGGCCGGCCCCGTTCCATCACGGCCGGCCCCCCGTCCTGGCCGGCCCCCCCGTCATGGCCGGCCCCCCGTCATGGCCGGGCTTGTCCCGGCCATCCACGACTTTCTCGCCCGCCGCCCCGCTCGTTCGCTTCACGTTACGCCGGGCCACACCGGCCGGATGAGTGATCCTCAATGCGGCCTGGCGTAACCCTCCGTCCGCTGGAACCGGCTTCCGCGCCGGCCTGGGATGCCTTCGTGCAGGCCCATCCCGACGCCACCTTCTTCCATCTTGCCGCCTGGCGCGACGTGATCGAGCGCGCGTTCCGGCACCGCACCCACTACACCCTGGCCGAGCGTGACGGCGCGATAACCGGCATACTGCCGCTCGCCCACGTCAAGACGCGCCTGTTCGGGAATGCGCTGGTTTCGGTTCCGTTCTGCGTCTACGGCGGCCCCCTGGCGACGGATGCCGAAACCGCCGCCGCGTTGCACAGCCACGCGGAAACCCTGCTGCACCGAACCGGCGCGCAGGTGATCGAGTTGCGCCAGCGTGAGCCGGGGGAGACCGACTGGATCGAGCGCCCGGAGCTGTACGTCACCTTCCGCAAGCCGATCGCCGCCGACGACGAGACCAACATGAAGGCCATCCCGCGCAAGCAGCGCGCCATGGTGCGCAAGGGGATCCAGAACCGGCTGACCGCGCAGATCGGGCACGACGTGAGGGTGCTGCACCGGGTCTATGCCGAGAGTGTGCGCAATCTCGGCACGCCGGTATTTTCCCGGCGCTATTTCCGCATCCTGACCGAGGCATTCCGCGGCGCCTGCGACGTGCTCACGGTGCTGGACGGAGAAACGCCGATCGCCGCAGTGATGAATTTCTACTTTCGCGACGAGGTGCTACCCTATTACGGTGGCGGCACGCAGGAGGCGCGCAAGCGTGCCGGAAATGATTTCATGTACTGGGACGTGATGCGCCGAGCCGCTGCCCGCGGCTGTCGCCTGTTCGACTTCGGCCGCAGCAAGATCGGCACCGGGTCTTATGCGTTCAAGCAGAATTGGGGATTCGATCCGGCGCCGCTGCATTATCGCTACAAGCTGGCCGCCGGGGCACGGATTCCGGACAATAATCCCCTCAATCCAAAATACCGGCTGTTCATTGCCGGCTGGAAGCGGTTGCCGCTGCCGGTGGCAAATACGATCGGTCCCTACCTTGTGCGAGGCCTCGGGTAATGAGCAGCCAGGTCCTCGCCCAGCCGCCTGCGTCAGCATGGTCGAGCGCCATGAAACCGGCCGTCCCGGCGCTGGCGATCGGGCTGCTCGCCCTCGGACTGATGTTCCACGCCGAGGTGGTGGCGGCAGTCGGGGTCTGGATTTCCTCCACCGCCTACAACCATTGCTTTCTGGTGATACCAATCGTCGCCTATCTGATCTGGGATCGCCGTGAGGTGCTGGTGGGCGCCATGCCGCATCCCGTGGCCTGGGTCGCCATCGCGGCGCTGCCGATCGGCGCGGTCTGGTTCGTGGCGGATCGCGTCGGCATCATGGAAGGCCGCCAGCTCGCCGCCATGGCAATTGTCGAGCTGCTGTTCCTGGCGGTGCTGGGGTGGCGGCTCTATTACGCGCTGCTTGGCCCGCTGCTCTATCTCTTCTTTCTGGTGCCGTTCGGCGCCTTCATCACCCCAGCGCTGCAAGACATCACCACCGCGTTTACCACGCATGGGCTCGACCTGCTCGGCATTCCCAACTACACGGACGCCTACACGATCGAGATACCGGAAGGCACGTTCTATATCGCGGAGGCATGTGCCGGCCTGCGGTTCCTGATCGCGGCGGTTGCGTTCGGCTGCCTCTATGCGTTGTTGATGTACCGCTCATGGCAGCGGCGCCTGATCTTCATCCTGATCTCGATCGTGGTTCCGATCATTGCCAACGGATTCCGCGCCCTCGGCATCGTCGCGCTTGGGCACCTGCTCGGCAGTGCGGAAGCGGCGGCAACCGACCACGTGCTGTATGGCTGGATTTTCTTCTCCATCGTGATTCTGCTGCTGGTCGTGCTGGGGCTGCCATTCCGCCAGGATCAGGACAACCGGGTGGCGCTCGCGTGGAATGCCGGACAGCGAACCGCGTCGTCCCGGACACTCATCAGTGCGGCGGCTGGCGTGTTCGTGCTGGCGTTCATCGGGCCGCTGAGTGCCGCGCTGTTCGATCGCGCCAGCGCCGCGGAGCTACCGGCGAAACCACCGATGCTG
>DATDIC010000390.1:0-11176 GCA_036521275.1 Acetobacteraceae bacterium | reverse complement strand
AACGCGCAGGTGAGCTTTCCAGCCGCACCGGCAGTACGGATGTGCACGAGCGGCAATGCGGAGGCTGCGGTTGCAAGCTTCAGCGCGCGACGGCGCGATATGCGTCGTGTCATTTTACGGAACGTCTCCCTTTTATGTCGGCCGGCTGCGATGCCGGACGATCGTTTATGGTTACCTGCCGCAATATGGGCAGAACCGGGAGGGACGGTTTATGACAAGTTTGTAATACTTGGAGGTTTTTATGCTGGTGGCCGGCGGCGCCATTGCCAGGCGGCATAGACGGCGGCCGCAAGCAGGAGCAGGGCGAAGATCACCAGGTGCAGATCGCGGAAAGCGGCCTGCAGGGCGGGGCTGGTGTCCCAGGCCTGGCCCAGCCTCATGCCGATATAGGCGAGCACGAAGCACCACGGCCAGGAGCCGATGAACGTATAAAGCTGGAACCGGAGCATGGGCATGCGGGCGATCCCGGCCGGCAGCGCGATAAATGTGCGGATCACGGGCAGCAGGCGGCTGACCAGGACCGTGATGCTGCCCCAGCGGGCGAAATAGCTCTCCACCCGGGCAAGTTCGTGCCGGTTCAGCAGTATGTAGCGTCCCCAGCGTTCCACAGCGGGCCGTCCGCCGTAGAATCCAACCGCGTATGCCACGGTGGATCCGAGATTGCAGCCGATCGCGCCGGCGGTGGCGACCAGGAACAGGTCGAAGCGGCCGATCGCAACGAGATAGCCGGAGAATGGCAAGATGATTTCAGACGGCAACGGAATGCAGGCGGACTCGATCGCCATCAGCCCGATGACACCGCCATAACCAAGCGTGCTGATCGTCGCTGTTATGAAAGCCGCGATCGATCCCAGGATGGTGTGAATGGCGGCGGCTCCCGTGCGACGTGCTGTGCCGAGGGGCCATGCCCGAAGCCCACAAAGGCCGCAAGCTCCATCGCCAGGTTTGCCACCGGCACGCTCCAGTCGCCGGGATGGGATTGGCGGAACAGGCGCATGGTCGGGTACCAGGGCGAATCGCGGCGCCCGTTCATCCAGCGCCAGTCGGCCTCGGCTTTCAGCAGCAGCCACACCGGCCGTCCCATTGCGCCGGCGAGGTGGGCGATCATGGTATCGACAGTGACGATCAGGTCGGCGGCGGCAACCAGCGCGGCGGTGTCCAGCATGTCATCGAGCGGATCATCGGGATTTGTCCAGCACAGGCCTGGGGGCAGGCCGGGGCAGGGGCTGCGTTGCAGCCGAATGAAACGCCATCCGGGGTTCTGAAGCGCCGGGGCGAGCGTGGCGAGGGGGACCGAGCGCTCCGGGTCCCAATCGCCGGCCTGAGAGCAGATGCCGATGATGGGGCCGCCGCCGAGCCGTTCGCAGGCTCGGTGGACCTGGTCCGGTGGGACCGACAGATAGGGCGGGGTTTCCGGTCCCAGCCTGAGCGCGTGCGGCAGTTCCATGATCTCCAGGTCGCAGGCGCTCGGCGGGGCCGGTGCATCGACCTGAAAGGGGATCACGCGGTCGGCCTCTGGGATGGATCGCAGCAGGGGGAAAAGCTCGGGCTGCACCTCCAGCGCGACCGACGCGGCACGGTGGCGCAGGGCGGGCAAGTAGCGGGCGAATTGCAGCGTGTCGCCAAGCCCGTGATAGCACCGCACCAGCACGTTCCTGCCGTCGAACGGCCGACCGTCCCAGACGAAGCGCAGGTGGTAGGGCAGCCGCGGATCGTCGGGCAGTCCGCCGCCGCGGGCGAGCACGGCATCGTTGATGGCCCAGGCCGCGGAGAAGTCGCCGCGTCGCATCGCCTCGATCCAGCGGGTCCCCGCATCGGGCTGCCCGACGAGGAGGCTGTCCATTCCGGAGGCCGATATGAGGTCGCTATTTCTCCAGCGTGAAGCCGGCTTTCAGGGTGACCTGGTACTCTTTCACCTTGCCGGTTTCGAGCGAGCCGCGGATCTGCGTCACCTCGAACCAGCCGAGATGGCGCACCGAGCTGGCGGCCCGGGATATGGCGGTATCGATTGCGTCGGAAATGCTCTTGGGCGAGGTGCCGACAAGTTCGATGACTTTGTACACGGGGTCAGGCATCCGATCCTCCGATCAACCAGGCACTTTGGCTTAAGCGACGCCAGGGCGGCCTGGTGGCACTGGCGCGGCGATTTATTCGTCCACCAGGACCGTGCGGGCAGGAACGTGCGGGCCGGATCGGAACCAATCGGCAACAGCGGCGTTGGTCGGCGGTGAACCGGAGACGCACCCTGAAATGGCTTGGCTGGGTCGGCGTGCCGATTGCGGCCATCGTCGCCGTGATCCTGCTGTGGAACTGGGACTGGTTCGTGCCGATGGTCGCGTCGCGGGCTTCGGCGGATATCGGGCGCCCGGTCACGATCGGGCATCTGCATGTCCGGCTTGGCCGCATGACGACGATCGCGGCCGACGACGTCGTGATCGCCAATCCGCCCGGCTGGCCGACGGATCCGCCGCTGGCACGGGTGCAGCGATTGGTCGTGCAGGTGAACCTCTGGCAATATTTGTTTCACCGCCAGCTAATCGTGCCGCTGGTCGAGATCGACCGGCCGCTGATGCAAGTGGCGCAGGCGCCGAACGGGCAGGCGAACTGGCAGCTCAATGTCCAGGGCGGTGCGGGCGGCGGAACGCAGATCGGCGATCTGCGCATTGTCGATGGGCAGGCGCATGTTCTGATGCCGCGGCTGCGCGCCAATTTCGAGGTGGGTATCGCGACGCGCGAGCAGCCGGGGCGCGACCCGCAGTTGATGGTTCAGGCGCGTGGCACCTATGCCGGCCAGCCGATCAACGGAGAGATGATCGGTGGTGCCATTCTGGCCCTGCGGGACACCAAGCAACCGTGGCCGGTCGAGATGCATCTGGCGAACGGCCCGACGCGCGTGGATCTGGTCGGATCGGTGCAGGACCCGCTGGCGCTCGCGGGCGCCAACCTGCGGCTGCGCTTGATGGGTCCCGACATGGGGCTGCTGGAGCCGCTGACCGGCATTCCGATTCCGAAGACCCCGCCCTTCGAGGTGACCGGCCGGCTGGATTTCGCCAACCATCATATCCTGTTCAACGATTTTGCCGGGCGGGTGGGCTCCAGCGACCTGGAAGGGTCGATTGCGGTTGATCCCGGCCATCCCAGGCAGGTAATCATCGCGCAGCTTCATTCGCGGTCGGTGGATCTTGCCGATCTGGGCGGCTTCATCGGCGCGCGGCCGGGCTCGGGGACGACGCCCGCGGAGGCTGCATCGCCGGGATTGTTTCCAACCAAACCGATTCACGCGCCGGAGTTGAACTGGGGCGACGTGCACTTGCGTTACGAGGCGACGCGCATCCAGGGGCGGTCGATGCCCTTGGATAATTTGCGGGTGGCGCTGGATATCGTGAATGGCGCGATCGATCTGCACCCGATCACCTTCGGCGTGGGCACGGGGCGCATCACGGCCTCGGTGCAGCTTGTTCCGACGGGTCGGGAGTTACGGGTCAACGGCGAGATCGACTTTCAGAGCGTCGATGTGGCCCGGCTGATGGCGGCAACGCATCTGTTCCATGGCGCCGGCAGCATCAGCGGCAGCGGCAAGATCGTGACGGTCGGCAACTCGGTGGCGGAGATGGCAGCCAACGGCAACGGCCAGGTGGCGATCGGCATGGCGGGCGGCGATCTCAGCGCCATCCTGGTGGATTTGTCGGGGCTGGAATTCGGCAATGCCCTGATGTCGGCGCTTGGGGTTCCCAAACAGACCAAAGTGGAATGCATGGTGGGCGATTTCGGGTTGGAGCACGGGGTAATGCGCACGCGGGCCCTGGTGCTGGATACCGGGGAAGCGCTGATCACCGGCACTGGTGCGGTCAATCTGGGGAACGAGACGCTGGATCTGCAGCTTCGCACAGTGCCGCAAAATTTCACCATCGGATCGCTGGCGGGTCCTTTGAACATCAGCGGCACGATGAAGCATCCACGGATCCTGCCGGGTGCGCAGACCATTGTTCGGGGCGGGTTGGCGGCTGCCCTGGGTGTGCTGTTCGCGCCGTTGGCGGTGCTGCCCACGATCCAGTTCGGTGCCCATGACCACCAATCCTGCGACCGGCTGCTGACTTCCGCGCGCAGCGCCGCGCCGGGCACCGAGCTGCCGGTGCCGAAGAAATTGCAGTCGGGACGATAGATGCGGTTATCGGTGCCGCTGTCGCTGGAGCCGATGGAGGCGGAGCCGGTCCAGGAGCTGCCATCCGGCCCGGATTGGGTGTTCGAGCCGAAATACGATGGGTTTCGCTGCCTGGCGTTTCGCGATGGCGAGGAGGTGGCGCTGCAATCGCGCCGGCAGCGGCCGCTGGCAAGGTTCTTTCCCGAAGTGGCGGCCAATATCGCTGCTCTGCCAGCGCCGCGTTTCGTGCTGGATGGGGAGCTGGTGATTTTCGGCAAGGAATTCGACACGCTCCAGCTTCGGTTGCATCCCGCCGCGTCGCGCATTGCCAAACTGTCGCGCGAGGCTCCGGCAACTTTCGTTGCATTCGACCTTTTGCTGGACGAAAGTGGTCGCAATGCATTGGAGTGGCCGTTTTCGCGACGGCGTGCCGCGCTGGCGGCGCTGTTCGAGAAATTCGACCGGCATGACGGCGTGGTGCTTTCCAAGGAAACCACAAAGCAAGGCGAAGCGAGGCGCTGGCTGGACGATGCCGGGCGAGGGTTGGACGGGATCGTCGCCAAGCGGCTTGATCTGCCGTACCAGCCGGGCCGGCGGGAGATGCTGAAATTCAAGATCTGGCACAGCGTCGATTGCGTGGTGGGTGGCGTCTATTTCAAGCCGGGCACACAGACCATCGAGTATCTCTTGTGCGGCCTGTACGACGCTGCGGGGCGGTTGAATTATGTGGGCCGCTGCGCCCCGGGCGACGGCGAAGCAGCCGCACGGATACGGCCGCTGATCGGCGGCGAGGGATTTACCGGCGAGGCGCCTGGCGGACCCAGCCGGTGGTCGCGGCGGGAACGGGCGGTGACCCCGCTGCGGCCCGAGCTGGTCGTTGAAGTGAGTGCCGATCACATAACAGCCGGGAAGTTTCGCCACGGCTCCCGTTTGATCCGGTGGCGCGACGACAAGGATCCGCGCCGCTGCACGATGGATCAGATCGAGCGAGACGACGCGGCTTCGCATCGGGCCGGTGGCGCCGACCCGACGTAGCGCCCGGCGCCGCGGATGGAGTGACACAGATAAATAACGATCCGATGACGAGGCACTGACGATGGCTGCGGACTCGTAATTAACCATTGCCTCATTCGTTAAATCTCTGCGAAAGACCCAAGGGATTGGACCCGGGATCGAACTGGCATGCGAGTCGCTGCGGCGAGCAATCGTCTAAAGCCGGCTGGGATCAGCAGGCAGTTGCAGCTTGTGGCGGTGATCCTGTTGCTTGGAATACTCGCCGGATCCGCGGTCGAGTTGCTGCGCACGCGTGAGGCGCTGCTATCGGACACTGAACAGCAGATGGCCCGGCTGGACATGGTGTTCGCCGAACAAACCGGCCGCGCACTGGAAACGATCGATCTTATCCTGGCAAGCATGGCGGACGATCTTCGGACCGGCGCTGCATCGCCTGCCACGGCCGATACGTTCAGCCGCTCGCTGGCACGGCGGATCTCGATGGTGCGTCAGAGCAGCGGGATCGCGATTGCCGACCGCGATGGGCGGCTGGTCTATTCGTCGAGCCCGGCGCTGCTGGGCATTATCATCCCAGCGGCAGCCAAACGCTGGATCGACGATGCGATCGCCAACCCGAAATCGGGGCTTGAGCTGACCGAGCCATTCAGGAAGCCGGACGGCGGCTGGACCGCGCTCATGGTCCGTCCGATCCCGGAGGCGGACGGCAGTGCCCGTTACGCGGCGATTGCCTTTCTCAATCTAAATTATTTCGAAGATTTCTATAAGGCGGTGGAGCTGACCGAGAGAGGCGCCATCCTGCTGCACCGGCGAGACGGCGTCGTGCTCGCGCGCTTCCCGCACAGCGACGGGATCGTCGGGGAGAGCTACGCCGACCTGCCGCCCTTCAAGGACATTCTTGCGCACTCGATGGCCGGCACGCTGCTGATGGACAGCCCGATCGATGGGGATCGCCGGGTATTGGCGATCAGGGCACTCAAGATGTTTCCCGTCGCGGTGAATGTATCAGTTGGCGAAAAGCAGGTGCTGGGACTGTGGCGTCATCAGGCCTGGGTGCTGGGCCTTACGGCGTTTGGGGTCAGCGTGGTCACCACGGGGTTGCTGCTGATGCTGGCGAGCCGTTCGCGCGAGCGGGATCGGCTGGTGCACTCGCTGAGGGATGCGAAGGAGGCGGCAGAGGCGGCGAGCGGGCAAATGGCCGCGGAGATGGAGGAACGGGAGCGGGTGGAGGGCGCCTTGCGCCAGGCGCAACGGTCGGAGGCGATCGGTCAGCTTACCGGCGGCGTGGCGCATGATTTCAACAATCTGCTGTCGATCGTGATGGGGAACATCGACCTGCTGGAGCGGACGTTGCCCGGCGAGGAGAAGACGCTCGGGCGGCTGGCGACGATGCGTGCTGCGGCCGAGCGCGGGGCGACGCTGACCAGCCAGTTGCTGGCGTTCGCGCGGCGCCAGCCGCTGATGCCGCGTGCGGCCGATCTGAATGCGCTGGTGAACGGGTTGCGTGATCTCGTGCAGAGCGCGGTCGGCAGCCGGGTGACGTTGCAGCTTCGACTGCATGAGCTTGACCCGGCGTTGATCGACCCGTCGGCGATCGAGCTGGTGATCCTGAACCTGGCAATCAACGCGCGTGACGCGATGCCGGACGGCGGGACCCTGACGATAGAGACCGCCTCTGCGGAATTTACAGAACCGCAGGGCGATGACCTGAACCGCGGCTGCTACATCGTGCTGGCGGTGTGCGACACCGGGACCGGCATGTCGCAGGAGGTGTTGGCGAAGGCATTCGAACCGTTCTTCACGACCAAGGAGGCCGGCCGCGGGTCTGGTTTGGGACTGAGCCAGGTGTATGGGGTGTCGCGGCAGTTGGGCGGGGGCGTGCGCATCGACAGCCGGCCCGGTTCCGGCACGACGGTTCGGGTCTATCTGCCGCGCGCCGACCCCGGCGCGGCACGGGTTGCGGAACCGCGCCGCCGGGAAGCGAGTGCTCCGGTCAGTTCCGCCTGCCTGCTGGTGGTGGACGATGACCACGCAGTGCGGGCGACCACCGCCGCATTGCTCGCGACGTTCGGCTACGGGGTGCTGGAGGCGGGTAGCGGAACGGAGGCGCTGGTGGTGTTGGAAGAGGAGCAGCCGATCGACCTGCTGCTGACCGACGTGGTGATGCCCGGGATGACGGGGCCGGAGCTGGCCCGGCGCGCGCGGCAGCAGTTTCCGAACCTGCCGGTGGTGTTCATTTCGGGCTATTCCGATCCGGATGCGTTGTCGGGTGCGGGGGGGTTTGTCTATCTGGTGCGCAAGCCGGCGCGGCCCGAGGACCTGGTGGCGAAGATCGAAGCGGCACTGGCGAGCGAGACCGCACCGGTAAGCTGAGCGGCTGGGCTGGGTGTGGCGGCGGCGCACGAGTACGGTGTTGGTGTCTGCTCGAGAGGATGCATCGGGGCGAGACCGCATTGGGGTGACTTATCGCCGTCATTCCCGCGCAAAGCGGAAGTCCAGGCGAATACTCGGAATTTCGTGGGCTCTCGTCTGGATGCCCGCTTTCGCGGGCATGACGGATCGAGAGGGTCTTCATCGGTATGCGTGGCAGCGGACCGCTACTGCACCTGGGCGGGGTCGATGACGCGGAAGCCCGGTGGAACCTTGGCCCACCGATAGCCGGATTTTCCCAGGTGATAGCCGACCTGGAACAGGGCGTTCATGTACTGCGGATCGAACGAATAGCGAAGCTTCACGTTGAAGCTTTCCGGCATGCTGGCGAGATTGAAATCGACTCCGTCGCGCTGTGACACGCTGTAGATCCGGTACAGATCGCCGATCCCCTGCGTCTGGATCAGCGACGACGTTGCCCGCCCGGCGATGCTGAGCGTCTGCCGGGTCACGTCTGCCCATTGCGGGTCGAGGCGAGCATTGCGAATGACGTAGAGAATCCGCTTGCGGGTGATACCGAGCTGGTTGATCCGCAGCGTTGGCGGCTCTCGCGCCATGCGGCGGGCCAGGCGATGAAGGCGAATCCGCCGGTCATCTTGCCATCGGGCTGCAGGTAGCCGCGCGCACCACCCGGCGCATGCGGTCCCTGTGCGGTGAGGACGCGGAAATAGTAGCTTTTCCGTGTTGACCGATATCATGTATTTCGATACCAGCACGACGGCGAGCAAATTGAAATCAGTCGATTTCGCCGGCGCGAGTGTTCCGGTTGCGGGCTTTCTTGCGACAAGCACCAGTACCAGGAGCAAGACCGCGATATGGAGCCTCGCCGGCGGCTATACGCTGGCTCATGATGACTGGGGTAATGTCGACGTCATTGGCGGCTTCCGATTGCTCTCGATCAGCGAGCGGACGGATTTCAGCCTCGCCGCTGACGTTGTGGCGCCGAACGGCAGCATCGCGCTTAATCGCTTCGGCGGATTGTCGGTCAGCCGCGACATCTGGAACGGCATCGTCGGCGTGCGCGGCCGGGTGTATATCGCGCAGAGCAATTTCCTGTCGGGTGGCAGGGTGTTTGTGCCGTTCTACTTCGATGTCGGAACGGGCGCGTCTGACGTGACCTGGCAGGCTTTTGCCGGGATAGGCTATCAGACAAAACGGCTCGGGCTATCGATTGGGTATCGGTATCTTTCGTTCGAAAAGGGCAGCGCGGCCATACCGCACCTGGCGCTCGGCGGCCCCATCGTTGCGGCGAACCTTAGTTTCTAGGAGGGGCTTTCCCGAAGGCGAGGGCCGGGGGAGGGCCGCCTCGGGCGGATCGATCGGTGGCCGGTTTGGCAGGGAGTGGCGCGCCACACTGGGATGAGACGGACAAATATCTGTTGCACTTCCTACTGCGCTAGAGCTGTCTGACATCGCCGGTTGCCCGACCCGGCTCCCGTGGGGGATGGGAGCTGGGTCCGCGTCAGGCCGCGGTTTGTGCGAACCTGCCGCTGTTGAAGTCTTCGATGGCCTGCCGGATCTCGGCGTCGCTGTTCATCACGAAGGGGCCATAGCCAACGATCGGTTCGTCGATCGGTTCGCCGGTCAGCACGAGGACCGTCGCATCGCCATCGGCGTGGACCAGGACCGCGCTGCCCTCGCGGCTCAGCAGCAGCATCTCCGCCTCGCCCACGCCCTCGCTGCCGTTCACGGTGACACGGCCGCCGAGCACCACCAGCATGGCGGTATGCCCCTCGGGCAGATCGAGCGTGATATCGGCATCATGTTTCAGTCGCACGTCCCAGACATTTATCGGGGTGAAGGTCCGCGCCGGTCCCTTCGCACCGAGCAGTTGGCCTGCGATCACCCGGGCAAGGCCGGCCCCGCCGGGCAGCTCGACAGTCGGAATATCCGCCGTGGTGATGCCCTGATAGCCACCGGGCACCATCTTGTCCTTCGCGGGCAGATTGACCCAAAGCTGCACCATGCGGAACGGGCCGCCCGTCTTGCCGAAGGCGATGGAGTGATATTCCTCGTGCACGATTCCGCCGGCCGCGGTCATCCATTGTACGTCGCCGGGGCCGATGATGCCGCCGTTGCCGGTCGAATCCCTGTGCTCTACCTCGCCGTCATAGACGATCGTGACGGTTTCGAACCCGCGATGCGGATGCTGGCCGACACCGCGACGCGCCGTCGTCGGTGTGAAATTGTAAGGCCCCGCATAGTCGAGCAGCAGGAATGGGCTCACTTGGCCGCCCAGGCTGTTGTAGGAAAAGAGCGAGCGGACCGGGAAGCCGTCGCCGACCCAATGCTGGTTGGGATTGCTATAGGTTCCGAGGACTTTCTTCATCGGGCGTCTCCTTTGCTTCCTGGAGGAAGCCTCTGTGGCGTGCAAGATAGCCACGCGCCAATCATGCTGGTAGATTGCGAATTTGGACTCAGTGTCCTACCAGTCGGACAATGCAGGATCTCAACGACCTCTATCTGTTCGTGCAGGCCGTCGATCATGGCGGCTTCGCGGCGGCGGCGCGCGCCCTCGGTTCGCAAAAGTCGAAGGTAAGCCGGCGTATCGGCCTGCTGGAGGACAGGCTGGGCGTGCGGCTGATCCAGCGTTCGACGCGGCGCTTTTCGATCACCGAGATCGGCCAGGAATATTATCGCCACTGCGTCGCCATGCTGGTCGAGGCCGAAGCCGCGCAGACCGTCATCGACCAGTCGCGCGCCGCGCCGCGCGGTATCGTTCGCCTGAGCTGTCCCACCGGTCTCATCGCCTTCCAGTTCGGCGAGCTGTTCGGGCGCTTCATGGCTCGCTACCCCGATGTCGAGCTTCATGTCGAAAGCACCAACCGCCGCATCGACGTGATCGGCGAAGGCTTCGACCTCGCCATCCGCGTTCGTCCGCCGCCACTGACCGAGGGCGAGCTGGTGATGCGTCGTTTCGACGAACGCACAATCCGTATCGTTGCCCGCCCCGAGTTGCTGCGGACGCGCACCGTCACCCTTCCCGCGGACCTTGCCGAATTGCCGAGTCTCGACTTCGGCCCGGCCTCGGGTGAGCATCGCTGGCGGCTGTCGCACAGCGACGGCAGCGTGGCCGAAGTGCGCCACATGCCGCGCTTGCTGACTGACGACATGGCGGCGCTGCGACAAGCCGCGCTGGCGGGCGTCGGGGCGGTGCGCCTGCCGACGCTTGTCGTCTGGAATGACCTTCAGAACGGAACGCTCGTGACGATCCTGCCCGAATGGCGACCATCCAGTGAGATCGTCCACGCCGTCTTTCCGTCGCGGCGCGGCCTGCTGCCCTCGATCCGCGCGCTACTTGACTTCCTTGCCGACGAATGTGCTGCACAGCGAAGACGCGTGCCAGAGTCGGGCTGCGGATGACCTGTAGTCGTCAGATTTCATGCTGCTGTCGCCCGGAGATGAACTGACGAACCCCGAGGTTGCGACCGCGGCAGTATTTGGCGCGCCCGAGAAGATTCGAACTCCTAACCCCCAGATCCGTAGTCTGGTGCTCTATCCAATTGAGCTACGGGCGCCGCCGGCCGCCGTCGGCCAAGTGCGCCATGTAGCGGAAGCCGTTTTCGCCGACAAGGGCCACTGCGGCGGGGTGGC
>DATDIC010000389.1:0-8431 GCA_036521275.1 Acetobacteraceae bacterium | reverse complement strand
GTTTATGAAGACGGTCCTAGACGCGGATATGCCGCGTGATTTGCCCGTTGCTCTCCCAATAGGTCTTCTTGTTGGCGATCAGCGGATCGTCCATTGCCGGCTGAACGTTGCCCGATCGATCGGTCGCCCGGGAGCTGACTGTGTGCTCGCCGGGCGTTGGCGACCAATCGAGATGCCAGGATTGCCACGCATGATCCGCCTTGCTGACATCCAGCACCGCCTTCGTCCACGGACCGTCGTCGATCTTCACCTCGACCACAGCAACCGGCGCAGGCCCCCATGCCATTCCATCGATCCGATAGCGTCCATCCTGCAGCGTCACTCGCGCGGGTGCCGATTTCAGCAACATGCGGCCCACGGACGTTTCGGTGACGGTCGTCTTGCCATCACGCTGCACCTCGCGGACGGTAACGTAGTCACGCCCCATGAACCGGCCCACGTAGCGGGTATCACGCAATTCAATGCGGCGAAGCCACTTGACGTTGCAGACCCCGAACCAGCCCGGTGCAATCAGGCGTACCGGAAACCCGTTGGCAGCCGGTAATGGCGAGCCGTTCATCTCGTAACACAATAGGTTTGCCGGGTTCATCGCGTCGTCGATCGACATGCTCCGAGCAAAGGTGCCGTTGAATTTGACTTCAAGCGGGGTGTCCTTGTGTACAACCTCCTCGCCCTGGTCAGTACCGTAGAACACGACTTCGATGGCGCCGGTTTTGATCTGCGCCGTATGAAGTATGTTTGCCAGCGACGCTCCCGCCCATCGCGCATTGCCGATCGCGCTGATGGCAAATGGAAGCCCATTGTTGCCCGAACATTCGAGAGTGCTGGTGACCTCCTGCCGTGGCAGAGCCTTCAGGTCCGCAAGCGTCATCGTCGTTGGTTTGGTGACCATGCCAGCCACGTCGAGTCGCCAGGCCTTCTCGTCGATCACCGGCCGATCATAGTGGGCAATGCTGAACCACTTGTCGTTCGGTGTGATCCAGGAATCCAGACCCTCCCAGGGCGTGATACCCTGAGCCACATTCGCCAGCGGCGGTGGCACCGGCGGTGGTTGATCGCTCCAGGGAATGACCTGCCGGTTCGGACCAGACTGGGCGTACGCCCCGCGTTGCAGCAGCCCAGCGCCGGCCATGGCACCACTCAGCACCGTACGGCGTTGCAACATCAGCATGATGTCCCTCCACCGGCGAATGAAGTCACCGCGAGAAGCTCAATAGCCGTCATGACAGTCTCTCCCCGCTTGATATTGCTCCGCACATGTTCACTCGGCGGCCTTGCTACGACGGCACGCCGGCACGCAGCAGGACGTCAACGCAAAATCCGGAGTGGACCTGCGCAAGTCGCGAGACGCTCATTTCGGGATGCTCTCGGCAGAGTTGGCCGGCCAATTGCCGTGCCGCAGAATGCCGGCCCAACGCAGTTTCGTAACAGATCAAAAGCCTTTTTGGGAGCGCCGCCCGCGGGTTTTCCGCCATCGCCCGGCTTGCCCAGCGCGCTGCGTCGTCAAAACGATCGGCAGCCCCATGTGCCTGGGCAATTCCAAGAAAACAATTGTCCCGTGGCATGAAAGGACCATGAAGCCGCAAGGCCCTGTTGAAACACGCGATAGCGAGATCCGGTTTGTTGCACCAGAGCAGAAAGCCCTTGCGTTCCCATGCCCAACCCGATGTCGGGTCCATGGCCAGTGCGCGATCCGCCAGGGTCTCGGCATCGTCACGGAATCCAGACAACGCCGCCACCGCGGCACGGGCCGTCGTCACGAGAGGATCACCGGCGTCGAGAGCGCTCGCGTGGCGCGCAAGTCGGTGTGCCAAGCTGCGCGTAGCGCCAGGTGACGCGGTGGCGGCATCGCTGAACAGACGGGCCTGACAATATGCCGCCGCTGCGACCGGCAGCGCATCATCGGGGTCCATCTCCATCGCGCGCGTGGCGATGGCGAACACCTTCCGCAGCTGTCCCAGTCGATCTTCAGCAAAATCGGAAGCGCCTGCAGAACCATTTCCCGGGGTGAGAGCGCCTCTGGGTCTTTGCGGTGGATACGCGCAATCTCCGCCCCGCCGATGCCGGGAACGACACCACATACTGCGCTGTCAACGATCCGTTGCAGCAGATCGAATATGCTGCCCGTCGTCCCCTCGTAGCTGTCGCCCCAGACATGCCGTCCCTTGGTGTCCACCAGCCACAGCGTCACACGAATACGGGCATCACGCTGAACCAGGCGGCCGTTTAGGCAATATTCCCCGTGCAGAGGCTCCCGAGGAGACCGTATGGTCCGTCGCAACACAGTTACGGTGGGATCGGCAAATGTCACCGATGCAACGCTGGTACGCGAAATGGTGGCCGCCAACAGCTCCATCAGCTCCTGTGCTATGTGTCGCTCCTTCATCGTCTCGGTGCGCAATGGCAGGATGATCAGCGACGGCCGTTGCCGCGCAACAAACGGCGAAGCGACGAACGCACGATAATCGTCGCATACGCTACCGCTGTCATCGCTGTGGGCAGTGCGCCGCAGCGTCGCGGATGGCAGCTCGCCGAACGCCTTGCGGTATTCAGCGGCAAACCGGGCCAGATGGGTGAATCCGCAACCGGATGCAACCTCGGAGATGGAAACGATCCCATCGGACCGCTGCAGCTCGGCACGCGCTGCGGCCAGCCGCATGTGACGAAGGTGCGCGATCGGCGAGACGCCGAGAAAGCGGCCGAACTGGTTCAGCAGAGCGCGTTGCGATATCCCGCAGGTGGTGGCCAGCTCCGCCAATGTCACCTTCGCCGCCATATTCGCCCGCAGATAGGTGAGCGCACGTTTCACATGATGCGGCAGTGCGGTTGGCAGGGCAGACTCTGGCTCCAGGGCGCCGTTAGAGACCAGCATCGATCAGCTTAAGCGGTTCTGCGCATCAACCAGCGCGATTTCCGTGACGAACTTTTCCAGCAAGGCAGTATGGAATCTTGAAGTGTCTCTGGCAACGATAACAAACGCTGCCTCTCTACTGATGACATTTCGGGAGTAATAGGCCGCAAGAACCAGAGCGACATCCACCGTTTCCACCGCGACGTTCCGCAAACGATGTCGTGCAACAATGTGATCACGAAGCATATTGGTCCCCAGTTTGACATGCGTGCCCCGGGAAACGCGCGGCCGACGATGGGAACCTGCCTTGGAGCCACTCTGGCAGCTATCCATCTGCGGCATCGGATAGCCATATTCCGCTTCGAAATTACCTCTGAGTCATTCTTGGCGGGTCTGGTTGATAGAGTTCGGGGCGCGCGTACCAGCGTTTCAGCCGGGCGCCTTGAAGCAGGGTCGAAATAAGCGCGCTCCCATCCAGGCAAGCTCAGGAGCGTTCTTTATGTAAGCCGGTGCGGCAGCGCCGGTTCCGCGGTCCGTGTCATCGGCGCGGGCGCCGCGGGTGGCCCTACCTGGAAAGGGCAGCGCTAATTCCTATTTGATGTGCTGCAGCAGTCAGGCGCGACAATGGCGAGCGGGTGGGCCCCGGACGGGGCGGTGCAGGATCAGATCGACGATACCGTCATGGATGGGGTCATGAGAGCGCGGGCGCGCATCCCGACGGGTGAAGGAGATACCCATTGCGTGGAATGCGGTGACCAAATTCCAGAAGCGCGCCGCCGTGCGGTTCCCGGGGTCCGGACCTGCATTCGGTGTCAGTCGGCGCGTGATCGTCGTCCGGTGAATATCGGGTTCAACCGCAGGGGCAGCAAAGACAGCCAGCTCAAATAGCCCTCGCACACGGCGGCATCGCCATGGCCTGCGACCATTGGCAGTCGAGTGACCGGCGCGTGCACGTTGGCATCGTTAGGTTCGGGTGCATTTGGCGAACCTGTCACTTCTCAAGAGCAGCCGTTCCGCCATCCGAGATCGGCCACGGCTCAGCACGCGCTTACAAGCGGCGCGCACGGCGCAACCCTCAGCGCTGCATCTGCATCATCTGATACATCGGCAGCATGTTTTGGTTCAGATTATCCATGATCCACAGCGAACCGCCGATCAGCAGCGCCACGATCAGCACGCCGAACGCCAGCGCCAGCACGTTGTTCGTGTTGTCCGGCGCCGTCGTCAGGTGCAGGAAGAACACCAGGTGCACGCCGATCTGCGCCACCGCCAGCACCCCGAGCATCACCGGAATCGCCGGCCCCCAGATCAGGTGGGTATAGACGACGGAGAAGGATGCCACGGTCAGCAGGGCGGCCAGCACCACGCCGATCAGGTAAATGCCGATCCCGTGCGCGACGCTCTCGGTCGGTGCACCGGTAAATCCGGGCGCGACGTCGTCCGTGTTGGACCCATGCGTCTGGCCGCTCATCGCCCTTCTCCGATCAGATAGACAATGGTGAACAGCGCCACCCAGATGATATCCAGCGCGTGCCAGAACAGGTTGAAGCACAGCAGGCGGCGCTGCACGTTGGGGCGGAACCCCTTGGCGAGCAATTGCGCCATCATCGTGCCCAGCCACAGCAGCCCGGCGCTGACATGCAGCCCGTGCAGGCCCACAACAGCGAAGAACGAGGATAGGAAGGCGCTGCGCTGTGGTCCCGCGCCGGCGGCGACCATCCCGGCAAAGTCACGCGACTCCAGCAGCACGAACGCCAGGCCGAGAAGGCCCGTGGCCAGCAGCCAGATCTGTGTCCAGACCTGGCTGCGCACCCTCGCCGCCACCGCCGAAAGCCCGCAGGTGAAGCTCGACACCAGCAGGCACGCGGTTTCGATCGCGATGCTGGACGGCCGAAACAGGTCGTGCCCCGACGGGCCGCCGGCTGTGGCCGTCTGCAGCACCGCGTGCGCCGCGAAGAAGGCGGAGAACATGATGATGTCGCTGAGGATGAAGATCCAGAAGCCGTAGCCGACGATCACGTCCTTGGACGCTGGCCCCCCCTCGCCATGACCGGTCGCGTCATAGCGCCCGCCACCGCCGCCGCCAGAACTGCGCCCAACCCGGTATGGGTCGAAATTCCCGCCGGGCGCCCGCGGCAAGGCCTGAGTGATGCTCATACCGGCTCACTCACGCGCGGGTGTTCCGCCAGCCATCGTTCTCGCACATGCCGATGGGCACGATCGATCCGAGCCACCTCCTCGGCCGGGATCGTGTATTCCTCCACGTCGCGCCAGGCGAACCACACGAACACCGCATAAGCCGCGGCGATCCCCAAAACCGCCAGCCACCAGATGTGCCAGATCATCGCAAACCCGGTGAACGTCGCGAAGAACGCGGTGATCACTCCGGTCGGGCTGTTTCGCGGCACTTCGATCGGCTGGTAATCCGGCTCCGCCGACAATTGCTGGGTCTCCATCGCCCGCCGCTTGATCTGCCAGTATGGCTCCTCGCCCTGTACTTGCGGCAGCACGGCGAAATTATACGCCGGGGGCGGCGAGGGGGTCGCCCATTCCAGCGACCGGCCTTCCCAAGGATCGCCGGTGATGTCCCGAAGTTCGTCGCGCCGGCGGATGCTGACGTAGATCTGTATCACCTGGCAGGCCGCCGCCGCGGCCAGGATGATGATCCCGAACCCGGCCGCTATCACCCAAGGATGCCACGCCGGGACGTCGTAATGCTGCAGGCGCCGGGTCATGCCCAGCAGGCCGACCGCATAGAGCGGAATGAACACCACGCCGGACCCGATCAGCATCAGCCAGAACGTCGCCTTGCCCCACGTCTCGTCCAGCCGGAACGCGAACGCCTTCGGGAACCAGTACACGATCCCCGCAAATCCGGCGAACAGCACCCCGGAGATGATCACGTTGTGGAAATGCGCCACCAGGAACAGGCTGTTGTGCAACTGGAAGTCCGCCGGTGGCACGGCCAGCAGAACGCCGGTCATGCCGCCGACCACGAAGGTCACGATGAACCCCAGCGACCACAGCATCGGCGTGGCGAAATAGATGCGGCCGCCGTACATGGTGAACAGCCAGTTGAAGATTTTCACGCCGGTCGCCACCGCGATGATGCTGGTCGAGATGCCGAACACCGCGTTGACATCGGCACCCGCCCCCATGGTGAAGAAGTGGTGCAGCCACACGCAGAACGAGATCAGGCAGATGCTCAGCGTCGCTATCACCATCGAGCGGTAGTTGAACAGCGGCTTGCGGGAAAATGTGGAGATTATCTCCGAGAAGATGCCGAACGCCGGCAGTACCAGGATGTACACCTCCGGGTGCCCCCACGCCCAGATCAGGTTGATGAACATCATCATGTTGCCGCCGCCGGTATTGGTAAAGAAATGGAAGCCGAGATAACGGTCGAGCGTCAGCATCCCCAGCGTGGCGGTAAGGATCGGGAAGGCGGCGACGATCAGCAGGTTGGCGGCCAGCGCCGTCCAGCAGAACATCGTCATTCTCATGTAGCCCATGCCGGGCGCGCGTATCTTCAGGATCGTGGTGACGAAGTTGATGCCCGTCATCAGCGTGCCCACGCCGGAGATCAGCAGCGCCCACAGATAATAATCGACACCAACGCCGGGCAGGTACGTCGTCTCGGACAAGGGCGGGTAGGGCAGCCAGCCGGTCCGCGCGAACTCCCCGATCACCAGGGACAGATTGACCAGCAGCGCCCCGGTCGCGGTAAGCCACAGGCTGGTTGAATTCAGCGTCGGAAATGCCACGTCGCGCACCCCGAGCTGCAGCGGCACCACGAAATTCATCAGCCCGATCATCAGCGGCATCGCCGCGAAGAAGATCATGATCGTGCCGTGCGCCGAGAAGATCTGATCGAAATGCTCGGGCGGCAGATAGCCGGGCGCACGGAACGCGAACGCCTGCTGCGATCGCATCATGATCGCGTCGATGAAGCCGCGCAGCAGCATCAGCAACGCCAGCACGATGTACATCACGCCGATGCGCTTGTGATCCACGCTGGTGAACCATTCGCGCCACAGGTAAGGCACATAGCCCTTGATCGCGACCCACGCGACGACGCAGAGCACGATCAGTATCACCACCGCGCCGGCAATCAGCGGGATCGGTTGGTCGAGCGGTATGGCGTTCAGCGTCAGCCGGCCGAGCATGTCACTGCGCTCCTTTTGGGCTAGCCGGCGGACCGCCGCCCTCGGTTCCGGGACCACCGCCAGGCGGCAGTTGAAGGCTTACGATCTTCCTGAACAGCTCTGGATCAGCGGCCCGGTAGGTGAACGGGCGTACGTTCTGGCTTTCGCGCAACAGCGACGTGTAGCCGGCCTGGTCGAGCGCCGGCCCCGCCTGTTGCGCCTTGGCAACCCACTCAGAAAATGCATTCGGGGCCAGGGCATGCACGGTGAAATTCATGCCGGAAAATCCGTCGCCGCTGAATTGCGCCGATTCGCCGTAATAATCTCCCACATGGCTCGCCTCCAGATAGAGCTGCGTCACCATGCCGTTCATCGTGGCAATCATGCTACCGAGCTGCGGCACGAAGAACGAGTTCATCACGGTCGCCGAGGTCAGCGAGAAATGCACCGGCACGCCAGCCGGAACCGTAAGCTCGTTGACGCTGGCAATGCGCTGCTCAGGGTAGATGAACAGCCATTTCCAGTCGAGCGAAACGACCTGCACCTCGACCGGCTTGCTGTCCGAGGCAATCGGCTTGTACGGATCGAGCTCGTGCGCTCCGATCCACGTGAGGCCGGCTAGAAACATGATGACGAGCAGGGGAATCGCCCACACGACCAGCTCGACACGGCCAGAATAGGTCCATGTCGGCAGATAGCGTGCCCTGCTGTTGGACGCACGGAACCACCAGGCAAAGCCCAGCGTCGCCAGCAGCGTCGGCACCACCACCACCAGCATGATCCCGAGCGCGTTGAGCAGGATCTTCGTATCGCCGTCGCCGATCGGACCTTGCGGGTCCAGCACGCCTCCCGAACAACCGCTCAGCAACGACAGCAGCATTGCCGCACGCGCCGTCCGCCAAACCATCCGGCTCTCCCGCTGGCCACCTTGCCAAGCAAGCATGGCTGGCCAGCCAGATTGAGTGGGATCCACCGGAATCCTGTTCGGCACCCGTTCCTCCTTCGATCGGAAAGCCAGTTCACCCAGCAGGCCGTCGCGCCGACACGTCGCGCAGCGCTTGCTTTGTCGGCCTCAGCCATTTTGATTCGGCCGCAGCATAGTCAACGATACGCCCCGCCTGCAACCCAAACGATTCCATCGAGGGGGAGTTACACGGCGCCACCGTTACTGGAATCCCCGAATATGACAATGCCGGATGTATGACGGGCGGCATCCACACCCTTTTGAATTCCGTCCCCGTCCCCACGTCGGGTGTGCATCACCTCGGAGAACAACGTGGCCAAAGCCGCACACGAAATGTCACTGACCCGCTTGCTCGACGCGCCCGCCGACAAGCTGTTCCGTTGCTGGACCACGCCGCAACTCCTGACGCAGTGGTTTGCGCCCAGGCCCTACACGATCTCGGTGGCAGAAGTGGACCTGCGTCCTGGTGGC
>DATDIC010000388.1:0-5164 GCA_036521275.1 Acetobacteraceae bacterium | reverse complement strand
CAACCTCTTCGTGCGCCGACCGATCAGCGAGTTGCTCGATCCCCGACGCCCCCCACCGCTCAAACAACGCGGACCCGCCAATCAACTGATGCTGCCAATATGCAACTGACATGCCGGACAGCAGTGGCGAAGGCCGGCCATGACGGGGTGGCGGGGTTGGCAGGCCGTGACGGGGCGGGAGCTGGCCGTGACGGGGTGACGGTGTTGGCAGGCCATGACGGGGTGGCTGACGGGGCGGTGACGCGGGCGCGGGCCGCGGCGATGGCGGGGTTGCGGGGTTGGCGGTCATGAGGGCGTTGCGGTCTGCGTGTGGGTGCCCAGCACGAGGGTGACCCAGGGGGGCCGGTCCACCCGGAACCGGAGGCTGAGGCCGACACGACGGTACGCCGCGAGGACGCTGCGTGCCTGATCGGTCAGCAGGCCGGACAGGATGATGGTGCCGGCCGGATGGAGATGTGCGGCGGCTTCGTTTGCCATCAGTGCGAGCGGGCGGGCGAGGATGTTGGCGAGGACAAGGTCGTAGGGCGCGTTGCGCCGCAGGACCGGGCCGCCCCAGCCGTCGGCCTGGCGGACCCGGACCAGATGCTCGACGCCATTGGCGGATGCGTTGCAGCGGGCGAGGCGGACCGACCAGGGATCGATGTCGGTGGCCAGTACCGGCCGGTGCAACAGCCTGGCGGCGGCGATTGCCAGAATGCCGGAGCCGGTGCCGAGATCCAGGATGCGGCTTGGCCGCCGGTGGGCCACCCGTTCCAGCGCAATCAGGCAGCCACGGGTCGAGCCGTGCTCGCCCGAGCCGAAGGCCAGGCCGGCGTCCAGCAACAGCGTGATGCGGCCCGGTGCGGTTGGGCCTTCAATGTGGCTGCCGCGCACCGCGAAGCGGCGGCCGATGCGTTGTTCGGGGAATCCGGCGTAGCTCCGGGCGAGCCAGTCGCGCGGGGCGAGTGGTTCGCGGGCAGGCTCGGCGGTGGTGCCGGTAAGCGCAGCGGCGAGGGCCAACGCGGCGGCGAGTTCGGTTTCGCCGGATCCGATCCGCCTGATGCCTTCGATCTGCCAGTGGCCGGTGGTATCGTCACGGAAGAAACCGACTGATTCGCAGACGGTGCTGAAAGCGGCTTCGTACGCCTCCATCGCCGGGCCGGGGACGGTGACGGCGATACGCTCCAGGGCGGGGGAGCTGATGTACATCGGGTGCGGGTCTGGGCTCAGGGGTGGTTTGGAAGCAACGGTTGCGTTCCGGTCATTTCGGGGGAAACGAGGGATGGATTCCCACTTTCGCGGGAATGACGGGAGGGGGTGCGGAGCGGATCGCTCATGCGCAGCGTCATAGCACCGGCCGCCTTGCTTGCCACCTTGCGTGCCATTGGGGCTGCTTACAGGATATGGCGGGAGGAACGCTGCCATGACAACGACCAGCGCCCGGTTTGCCGGGCTGACCCCGCTGTTTGCGCCGCGTTCGGTGGCGATCCTGGGCGCTTCCAGCGACCCGGCGCGGATTGGCGGGCGGCCGATCGCGTATCTGAAAACCGCCGGGTTCAAGGGCGCGATCTATCCGGTGAACCCGAACCGGACGGAGGTGCAGGGGCTGAAAGCCTATGCGGGCGTCGCCGAACTGCCGGAAGCGCCGGACGTGGCGGTCGTCGCGCTGCCGGCGGGGATCGCGCTGCAGGCGATCGAGGAACTGGGCGCGCGCGGGGTGAAGGCGGCGGTGGTGTTCACCGCCGGCTTCGCCGAGGTGGACGCGGCTGGCGCGGCGGCGCAGGCGCGGATGGTGGCGGCGGCGCGGGCGCACGGGCTGCGCTTGCTGGGGCCGAACTGCCTGGGCGTGTTCGATGGACGGACGGGCTATTACGCCACCTTCTCCACCTCGTTCGACAGCGGCTGGCCGGTGATCGGACGGATCGGGATTGCCTCGCAGTCGGGGGCATACGGCACGCATCTTTACACGCTGGCGCGCAATCGCGGGATCGGTGCGTCGCTGTGCATCATGACGGGCAACGAGGCCGATGTGACGGTGGGCGAGTGCATCGGTTGGTTGGCGGAGAGCCCCGAGGTCGATGTGATTGCGGTGTATGCCGAGGGGATTCGCGAGGCGCCGGGATTGATTGCGGCGTTTGAAACGGCCCGGGCGGCGCGCAAGCCGATCGTGATGATGAAGGTGGGCCGCAGCGCGTTGGGAACGGCGGCGGCGAAATCGCACACCGCGTCCATTGCCGGTGATGACGCGGTGACCGAGGCGGTGATGAACGAGTTCGGCGTGGTGCGGGCGCGGACGTCGGAGGAGATGCTCGATATCGCGCAGATGGCGACGCGGCGCATTTATCCGGCGCGCAACACGCTGGGGATGATCACGGTGTCCGGTGGTGCCGGCGTACTGGCGAGCGATGTCGCCGAGCAGGTCGGCGTGCCGATGCCGGAGATGCCGGCGGAAGCACAGGCCAAGCTGCGGTCGCTGGTGTCGTTCTGTGCGCCGCGCAATCCGGTGGATGCGACGGCGCAGGTGGGGAACGATCTGCATCTGCTGGAGCCGTTCTTCGAATCGCTGGTACGCGATGGCGGGTATTCCTCGATCCTGGGGTTCTTCACGATGGTCGCCAGCTCCCGCCGGTGGCCGGGCATGCTGGAGACGCTGAACACGGTGCGGGAGCGGTATCCGGAGCGGCTGTACGTGCTGTCCGTCATTGCGCCGGCGGAGCGGGTAAGGGAGCTGGAGAGCCAGGGCTGGGTGTGCCTGGAGGACCCGAGCCGGGCGGTGGCGGCGATTGCCGCGATGGGGCGGTTCGGGGCGGCATTCGATGCGCCGGAGGCGGCGGCGCCGCCCGCGGTGCCCCAGGTGGCTTTGCCGGCGCGCACGCCCAGCGAGGCAGAGGCGAAACGGTTGCTGGCGGAAGTGGGCGTTGCGTCGGTGCCGGAACGCGCCTGCGGTTCGGTGGAGGATGCGGTTGCCGCGGCCGGTCGGTTCGGCTTTCCGGTGGTGATGAAAATCCTGTCGGCGGACATCCTGCACAAGTCGGAGATCGGCGGTGTGCTGCTGGATGTGGCCGACGCGGCGGGCGTGCGGGACGGATTCGCGCTGCTGCTGCAACGGGCGCGGGCGGCGATGCCGTCGGCGCGGATCGAGGGGGTGCTGGTGGCGAAGCAGTTGCCCCGGGGAGGTAACGGTGGCGTGGAGTGTATCCTGGGCATTCACCGCGATCCGGTGTTCGGGCCGATGGCGATGTTCGGGCTGGGCGGGGTGTTCGTGGAGGTGCTGAAGGACGTGGTGTTTCGCCGCTGCCCGTTCGGCGCGGACGTGGCGGAGGCGATGATCCGCTCCATCCGGGGGGCGCCCCTGCTGCTGGGCGCGCGCGGGCGGAAGCCAGCCGATGTGAGGGCGTTGGCGGAGATGCTGGCGCGGCTGTCGGTGTTCGCGGTGCAGGCGGGGGAGCGGTTGCGGTCGGTGGACCTCAATCCGGTGTTTGCCATGCCGGAGGGCGCGGGTGCGTTCGCGGCGGACGCGGTGGTGGAGATTGGGTGAGAGGGTTGGGCTGCGGGATGCTGCGCGCTGTGCTATAAGGGTTGCATGGTTGCTCTGGCCAAGGTTCCTGTGCGGATGTCGGTGGAGGAGTTCCTCAACTGGGATTCCGGCGATTTCGTGACGTATGAGTTGGTCGATGGGGAGCCGCGCGCGATGGCGCCGGCATCGCGGACGCATGGGATGCTGGTGAGCGAGCTGGGCAGTTTGATTGGCAACCATTTGCGGGCAGCCGATCGGGCGGGGGATGTGGTCACCGCGCCGGGGGTGATTCCGCGTATGCTGCCGGACTGCAATATGCGCGTGCCCGACCTGGGCGTGACCTGCACGCCCTATGAGACGGAGCAGGCCGCCCTGCCGGAGCCTGTGCTGGTGGTGGAGATTCTGTCGCCCAGCAACCAGGCGAAGACCTGGACGAATGTGTGGGCCTATACCAGCATTCCGAGCTTGCAGGAGATTCTCGTGCTGCGCTCTGACCGGATCGCGGCGGAGTTGCTGCGCCGGTTGCCCGACGGTCAGTGGCCGGAGCGGCCGCTGTCGATCAGTGGCGGCGAGCTGGTATTGGACAGCATCGGTTTTCGCGTTCCATTGGCGGAAGTTTATGCGGGGACGCGGCTGGCGGGTCGCGATTAGGGCGGGTCGGTCAGTCGAGGTGGGGTATTTGCGACTGTCGTTGCGGCGCCCAGCAAAGTCGTGGATGCCCGCCTTCGCGGGCATGACGGTGGGGCGGGCGTGATGGTGGGGTGGGCGTGATGGTGGGCGCGGGTGTGATGGTGGGCGCGGGCGTGATGGTGAAGGCGGGCAAGCGCGAAATCGATGATGGTTACGCCGGCAATTGTGCCAGGGCTTCGTCGATCTCGGTGCCGGTCAGGCGCCAGGCGTTGTCCAGCTCCGATACCACGGCGCGCATGAAGGGCTCGGTCAGCGTCAGGGCGCGTTGCGGATCGCCGAGGTGGTCCGCCAGCAGTGCCAAAGCGAGCTGGCGCGGGCCGTCGCCGACATAGGTCCATTCGAAACCGGCCGGGCTGAAGCGCTTTATGTCGAAGCGCGGGTCCAGCGGGGTGCCATCGACCGTGACCACCGCTCCATCGAGACTGCGCCCGCCTTCGTAGGTTTTCATGCCGAGCCTCCGAACAGGATCACGCTGCGGATGGTCTCGCTGATTTCGGACTGGCAGTGGTTCCGGGAGAGGACGACGTGATCGCCGGGCGTGAGATTGGGGAGGCCGGTGCCGATTTCGGCGATTTCGCCGGCGGCCTCGTGGCCGAGGACGGCGGGAGGCGGGACGCCGAGCTGGCCCTCAAGGGCTTCGAGATCGGTGCGGCAGAGGCTGGCGGCGCGAATGCGCACGTCACCGGGGGCGAGGGGTCCGACCTCGATGGTCTCGATGGACATCGGCGTCCCGACCTGGCGCAAGATCGCGGCCTGGGCACGCGTCATGCGGGCCTCCTGCTGGGTCGGGGAGAAGATTAGGGGTGGGTCGTGGTGTCAGCAACGGCGAGAGGTGGGGAATTATAGCGGGCGGCGGATGTGTCGGCCGTTGCGGTGGAAGACGTGGGTGCGCGGGCCAAGCCCGCGCATGACGGTGGGGGGTATGACGGTGGGGGGTATGACGGTGGGGGTATGACGGGGGGGGTATGACGGTGGGGG
>DATDIC010000387.1:0-5049 GCA_036521275.1 Acetobacteraceae bacterium | reverse complement strand
CCTTGCCGCACCTCGACGCCGCTTACAACCTGGCCCGATGGCTGGCGCGCGACCCCGGACTGGCGGATGACATCGTGCAGGACGCGATGCTGCGGGCGATGTCCTACTTCGCATCCTTTCGTGGCGAGAACCCGCGCGCCTGGCTGCTGCAGATCGTGCGTAACGTTGCGCTCGACACGCTGCGTTCACGACGTGCGACACAGGAACTGGAAATCCCGTTTGAACGCGACCGCGACGACGATCAGGCGGATTTCGATCTACCGGACCCGGGCAGCGGACCGGAAATGACGCTGGCGCTCAAGCAGGATCTCCAGGAACTGGACCGCGCCGTCGCCGGACTTCCGGCCGAGCTGCGGGAATGTCTCGTGCTGCGGGAACTCGAAGAGCTCTCCTACAAGGAGATCGCCCATATCGTCGGCGCGCCGATCGGTACCGTGATGTCGCGACTCTGGCGCGCGCGCCGCCTGCTGCTGCGATCGCGTGGGGAGGGGCCAGCATGACCGACGCCCGTTGCCGCGAGATGCGGCTGCTGATCCAGGCGGAACTTGATGGCGAACTGGACACCGCGTCCATCGCCACGCTGGCGGCCCATGTCGCCACGTGTCCCGGCTGTGCGAACGAGCGCCAGCAAATGAGCGCGCTGTCGTCGCGGCTGCACGACGACCTGACATATTACGCGGCACCCGCCGCGTTGCGGCAGTCGCTGGAAATGCAACTGACGGCAGCGCAGCATCGCTCCCCCCAGCATGCGACGACCTGGCGCGCACGCGCGCGCACCGTCGGCAACACCTGGCGGCAGCGGTTCGGATCGGGGACCGGTGCACTGGCCGGGGCTGCCGCGATCGCCGCTTCCGTCGCGCTCGTCACCTGGCTGCCGCGCGACAATGCGATCACGGAGCAGTTGGTCGCCGACCATATCCGCGCCTTGCAGCCCGGACACCTGATGGACGTGATCTCCACCGACCAGCACACGGTCAAACCCTGGTTCGATGGGAAGCTGGATTTCTCACCGCCGGTGCGCGATTTCGTCGCGCAAGGCTTCCCGCTACTGGGTGGCCGGCTCGATTATCTGGGTGGCCAACCCGTTGCGGCACTGGTCTATGGCCGGGCAAAGCACGTGATCGATCTCTATGTGTGGCCGGCCGGGCGATCCGCCCCGCGGCTGCCGGCCAGCACCGAGCGGAACGGTTACAATGTGATCCATTGGACGCAGGGCGGCATGTCGTTGACGGCAGTCTCGGACGCGGCCGAGCCGGCATTGCAGGATTTCGTGAAGCTGTGGAAGGCGGGCGGCGATGCCGACACGGAGGAGCCGAAGTGAACGACGGGCTCCACCGACGCGCCATGACGACGCCGCGTCACACAGCGCCGATCAGTGCCAAGCCTTCTGCCACCGATACGAACTCGCCGCCGCCCGCAAGTTTCTCCGCCCCGAACCGCCGTTCGAACAATCGGCGAACCGCCGGCACGAACGCCGTACCGCCAGTCAGGAACACGCGATCGATCGCCTCGGGTGGTGTCGAGGCTTTCTCCAGTACCTGATCCACCGTGGCCGCAAGTCGCACCAGGTCGGCCTCGATCCAGGATTCGAATTCCACGCGCGTGATGCTGCGTTCAATGGCAAAGCCCTTGTGGCGGAAGTTCAGCACCGTGCTGTCCGCCCGCGAAAGTTCCGCCTTGGCAGTCGAAACCGCCTGATACAGCGCATAACCCAAACCGTCCTCGATCAACGCGATCAGGTTGCGCAAACGCTCCGGATGCTGCGACGTGCGTGCCACCTCGGCAATGCCGCGCAAAGTTCTTGGCGTGCGCATCAGGGATAGCAGATGCCAGCGCGCGAACCCGGAATAATATTCCGGCGGCACCGGCAGCGCCTTGCCCATTATCCGGTATGTGTCGCCCTTGCCGAGCAATGGCGCGATGGCACGGTCGATTATGCGGAAGTCGAACACATCGCCGGCGATGGCAACGCCCGAGTGGCCGAGCGGGACGCTGCGTCCCTCTGGGCCGCCGCACGGATCGAAGCGCATGACCGAAAAATCGCTGGTGCCGCCACCGAAATCGCCGATCAGCGTGGTGGCCGGCTCGATCAGCGTGCGAGCGAAGCGCATGCCGGCCGCCTCCGGCTCCAGCGCAAGCCGCACGTCGTGCCATCCCGCTTCGGCATAAGCGCCACGCAGCCTTTCAGCGCCCAGCGCATCGTCCGCGAACTCGCCGGCGAAACGTACCGGGCGGCCGACGATGACACGGGGTGGGGCAGGGAGGTCCGCAAGCAGCGCACGCAGGAACCAGCCGATCAGGCGCTCCAGCGTGAACGGATGCCCGAAGATGCGGGTTTCGGTGAAGCTCTTCTGGGCGAGAAAGGTCTTCATCGACATGATCAGCCGGCTGTCCAGCGGATCTTCCAGATAGGCGGTGATCGCCTCGGGTCCTGCCGCGTGGTGCAGGACGGAGCGGCCAGGCCGCGGCTCGGTCCAGAAACACAGCAGCGAACGGAATACATCGAGGCTGGCGTGGCGCTGCGTGGTGACCGTGCCATCATCGTGCAGCAGGGCCACGACGCTGTTGGTGGTGCCGAAATCGATGCCGACCGCCTTGACCATCCGGCCCTCCGCCCGAAGGGCGCGGTTTCAGCACAATTGGGGCATGAAGCAACATGTGTGGAAGCAGTGACCCACACATGATTGCCGCATAAGGAATATTATGGAAACTGAGCGCGCGACAACCCAGATCAGGCGCCACCGGTCTCGACCGCCGGCATCTCCAGCATCTCGCGCAGCTTCGCCGCCAGCCCGCCATAGGTGAACGGCTTCGGCAGCAACGCCACGTCGGGATCCAGCCGACCCTGGTGCACGATGGCGTTGCGGGCATAACCCGTGGTGAACAGCACCAGCAGCCCGGGCTGCCGTCGGCGCGCTTCATCCGCAAGCTGGCGACCGTTCATCCCGCCGGGCAGCCCGACATCGGTAAACAGCAGCCGCGTCTCCGGGTGGCCTTCAAGCTGTGCCAGCGCCTCCACGCCATTGCCCGCTTCCAGCACGCGGTAGCCCAGCTCGCGCAACGTCGCCACGGTGTGTGCCCGGACATCCACCTCGTCCTCCACCACCAGGATCGTCTCCTCGTGTCCCGCCACCACTGGTGCCGGGCGTGGCTGGCTGCGCTCCGGCTCCGCGCCATGCCGGCGCGGCAGATAAAGCTTTACCGTCGTGCCCTGGCCCGGCTCGCTGTAGATTTTGGCGTGCCCGCCCGATTGCTTGGCGAACCCATACACCTGTGACAATCCCAGGCCGGTTCCGTGGCCGACCTCCTTGGTGGTGAAGAACGGGTCGAATGCCCGCGCGATCACGTCCTTGCTCATGCCCGTGCCGGTGTCGCTGACCGCCAGCATCACGTATTGTCCAGCCGCTACCTGCTCCTGCGCACCGTACGCGTCGTCGAAGAACACATTGGCGGCCTCGATGGTCAGCTTGCCACCGCTCGGCATCGCATCGCGCGCATTCACCGCCAGATTGAGCAGCGCGTTCTCAAGCTGGTGCGGGTCCGCGTATACCGGCCACAGGCCGCCACCCTGGACGCTTTCCAGCACGATCGTCTCGCCCAGCGTGCGCCGCAACAGCTCCGACATGCCGGAGATCAGCGCGTTGGCATCCACGGCTGACGGCTGCAGCGGCTGGCGGCGAGAAAACGCCAGCAGCCGGTGGGTCAGCACGGCGGCACGCTGAGCCCCGTTTAGCGCATTCTGCGCCAGCCGCAGCAGGTCGGCGGAAGCCGCCGCACCGCCGGACACCCGACGCTGCAGCGATTCCAGGTTGCCCATCACGATCTGCAGCAGATTATTGAAATCGTGCGCCACGCCGCCGGTAAGCTGCCCGATCGCCTCCATCTTTTGCGCCTGCCGCAGCGCTTCCTCGGCCTGCATCCGCTCTGCAGTCTCGGCCGCCACCCGGCTTTCCAGCGTTTCATTGAGCTGACGCAGCGCCAGTTCCGCGCGCTTCTCGCTATCCACGTCGACAGCCACCGAAATCGCCGAGACCACCGTGCCCGAGGCGTCACACACGGGAATTGCGCTCACCCGCAACCATCGCTGCACGCCATCGCCGACCAGGTAGGTCATCTCGTGGTTCTGCACCACCTCGCCGGCCAGCGCGCGGGCGACCGGATATTCGTGGGCGTCATACAGCCGGCCATCCGGATGTTGCGCACGAAACCGGATGAAATCGGCACTGCTCTCGATCGATTGCGGCGGCTGGCCGAGGATCCGGTCCATGGCCGGATTGCCGAGCAGCATGCGCCCGGTCGCATCGACCATGATGATGGAGAAGGGCAGGTTCTCCACCACCGCCTCGAACCGCCGACGCATTACTTCCGCCTCGGCGCGCAGCACGCGTTCCTGCCGGGCGGCCTCGCGCCGGGTCTTCGCCAGCCCTAGATTGGTATCCACTCGTGCCACCAGCTCGCGGGCACTGAACGGCTTGGTCAGATAGTCGTCTGCCCCGGCTTCCAAGCCTTCGACACGAGCTTCCTCGCCGGCCCGGGCGGACAGCAGCACCACCGGGATGTCGCGCAGATCGGGGTCGGCGCGCAGCATCCGCAGCAGGCCAAACCCGTCCAGCCGCGGCATCATGACGTCGGTCAGCACCAGGTCGGGCGGATGGCGCCGCACCGCCTCCAGCGCCGCACGACCGTCGGCCACCGCCTCCACCGCATATCGGGGCGCCAGCAGCCGTTGCACATAGTGGCGCATATCGGCGTTGTCGTCGGCCAGCAGCACGCGTGAGCGCTCGCTGCCGGGGACCGCCGTCAGATCAGGTTCCAGCAGCTCGCGCTGTATGTCGGGCTCGTCGGCGGCTCCGGCCAGCCAGCGCATCGCCTCTTCCACGAACGCGTTCGCGCGCATGCCGGTGGAAAGCTGTTGTCTCGCCGCCTGAATCCGCTCGGGTGGCAGATGCTCCCGACCGGACGGGATCGTGACGCGGAAGCGCGTCCCCTGCCCCACCGTGCTTTCGGCATCAACCGTGCCGCTGTGCAGCCGCGCCAGCTCCTGCACCA
>DATDIC010000386.1:0-4626 GCA_036521275.1 Acetobacteraceae bacterium | reverse complement strand
AATCGAAGAGGTGGCGGCGCACTCGCCGGAAAAAATCCTGCGCGCCGCGATCGACCCCGCCGCCGGGTTCTTCCCGTTCCAGGCCCGCCGCCTCGCTTTCGGCCTCGGGCTTTCCGGCAAGCAGGTCGCCTCGTTCACCCGCTTCGTGCAGGCAATGCATGGCGCGTTCACCGCCCTCGATTGCTCGATCGTCGAAATCAACCCCCTCGTCGTCACCGCGTCCGGCGATGTAGTTGCACTTGATGCCAAAATGACCTTCGACGACAACGCCATGTTCCGCCACACGGAACTGGAAAAGCTGCACGACGAGTCGGAGGAAGACCCCAAAGAGCTGGAAGCCGCCCGTCATAACCTCAACTATGTCGCGCTGGACGGCAACATCGGCTGCCTGGTGAACGGCGCCGGACTGGCGATGGCCACTATGGACATCATCAAGCTCTATGGTGCATCGCCGGCGAATTTCCTGGATGTGGGCGGCGGGGCGACGAAGGAACGGGTCACCGCCGCCTTCAAGATCATCCTGTCGGACCCCAACGTGGAGGGCATCCTGGTCAACATCTTCGGCGGCATCATGCGTTGCGACGTCATCGCCGAAGGCGTCGTCTCGGCGGCGCGCGAAGTGCGGCTGTCGGTCCCCCTGGTGGTGCGGCTGGAGGGGACCAACGTCGATCTCGGCAAGGACATCCTGGCCAAATCGAACCTGCCGATCATCTCCGCCGACAATCTTGCCGACGCCGCCGAAAAGGTGGTCAAGGCAGTGCAGGAGGCAGCCTGATGGCGATCCTGGTCGACGCCGAAACCCGCGTCATCACGCAAGGCTTCACCGGGGCGCAGGGAACGTTCCATTCGGAACAGGCGATCGCGTACGGCACCAAGGTCATGGGCGGGGTCACGCCGGGCAAGGGCGGCATGAAGCACCTGGACCTGCCGGTGTTCAACACGGTGATGGAAGCGAAACACGCCACCGGGGCGACCGCCAGCGCCATCTACGTGCCGCCGCCGTTTGCCGCTGACGCCATCCTGGAAGCGATCGACGCGGAAATCCCGCTGATTGTCTGCATCACCGAAGGCATCCCCGTGCTCGACATGGTGCGGGTGAAACGCGCGCTGACCGGCTCCAAATCCCGCCTGGTCGGTCCGAACTGCCCCGGCGTGATCACGCCGGACGCCTGCAAGATCGGCATCATGCCGGGCCATATCCATCGCCGCGGCACGGTCGGCATCGTGTCCCGCTCCGGCACCCTGACCTATGAGGCGGTGGCGCAGACCACCGCGGCCGGGCTGGGCCAGAGTAGCTGTGTGGGGATCGGCGGCGATCCGGTGAAGGGACTCGACTTCGTGGAGGTGCTGGAGATGTTCCTCGCCGATCCGGAAACCCGCCAGATCGTCCTGATCGGGGAAATCGGCGGCCAGAGCGAGATCGAGGCCGCGGAGTTCCTGGCGCGCAGCAGCGTCAAGAAGCCGACGGTAGGTTTCATTGCCGGTGCAACCGCCCCGCCCGGCCGGCGGATGGGGCATGCGGGCGCGGTGATCAGCGGCGGACGCGACACCGCGGCGGCGAAGATGGAGGCGCTGCGTGCGGCCGGCGTGCACGTGGCCGACAGCCCGGCCGCGCTGGGCAGCACGATGGTGAAGGTGCTGCAGGACTGAGGCGAAAGCAATAATTCGCCGGGTCATCCCCTCGGCCGAGGCCATCGCCGACCGTGCTGGCAGCCGCCGATAGCAGAGTCAGCCTGGATCAGGAGCGGCGGCGGCGCTATCGCCGGACAGGCACTTAGTTACTTCCGGTGCCCGCGGGATTGCGTCGGAGGATATGCCGATTGGGCTTCGGCTTCGATGAGTTCGCGAGCTCGGTGCCAGTATTCGTCAAGGTTTCCGTCCTGCCTGCCTTCTCTTTCCCACAACAAGTATGCGCGTGTTCGGATGTTCTGTTCAGTATGAGCAAAAGGATTATCGTCCATGTCACTTGTCCTGCGATGAATCGGGCGAGAGCGCCGAAATGCTGAAGTTTGCCGGTGGCGTTGCACGAGCGCATCGCCTCTGTCTGTCGGGTCATCTCCGGCTGGTTCTTCCCAGCCGTCCACCCGCCTTCGGCCTGGTTTCAGCGTTGTCTACGGCTTCAGTTTTTCGGCACTTCCGGTGATGGCGTGACCCGTTGCCGAGATGTCTTGCCCCGCCCCGGCTGTAGTGTTGCACGCAGACAGCAGCGGAGTAATCGCCATGAACATGGCAAGCGTAACGAAAGTAGCAAGCATCGCGCGCATGACGTCCCCTTTGAGTTTTCTAGTAATTCCTGGCGTCTCGACGGAGCCGCACCGACGTATATGCGCACGTAGTTCTCGCTTGACAAGCTCGGAAACTACTTAGCCTTGTCGTGAGACGACTGAATCAGGTCGATAATCCTATAAAAGCGGAAATCCGGCCGGCGGCCATGGGTCCACGTCTCACGGGAACGAGGCGAGTGAAGCAATTGTTTGCGAACGCCCGTGACGTCAGAGGACAGGGTTGGCGGTCATCCGGTTCTGCCGGATAGAGTGCACGCGTACTGCCGTCGCTTTCCCTATCCGCGAATAGACCGCCACCGGATCGTGTCGCGGTGCGCCCGCAGCAGTCAGCCAGTAGGCGCTCGGGCGCCGTCCCGGATTGCACGGACCCAGCCAGGTAAGGCAAGCTACCAACTCCGCATCCCGAGTTGGACCAGCATCGCGGAGCGCCTGGGTGGCGCTTCGGCGAGTCGGTCGTCTCGCCCGCTCCGTCCGGCACCCGGACGGATGAGATGACCCGCGTCTCGTCGGAATCCGTCTATCGTTCCTCATGCCCGTCCCGAACGGGGGAACGTCCGCCCCACTTGAGCGCCGGCCTGGCCCGGGATCGGTAGGAGATGCGCATGCAGTCAACCGAGGCTCTCGCGTCCCTCTGGCAGCAGGCCGGCATGCCGGCGAACGCTCTGGATGATGTCCGGCTTTCCGGCAAAGACCCGGTGCTGCCGTCATCGTTTCATGTGGGAACGGCGGCGCAGGCCTGCATCGCAGCGGCCGGGCTGGGCGCCGCCACGCTGGGCCGGCTGCGCGGCCTGCCGCGCCAGCAGGTCAGCGTGGATATGCGCCACGCCGCCATCGAGTACCATTCCGAGCACTGGCTGCAACTGGATGCAGCGCCCCCGCCCGAGCACCAGGACCCCATCGCCGGTACCTATAAGTGCGGCGACGGCGGCTGGGTCCGGCTGCACACCAATTTCCCGCACCATCGCGACGGCGTGCTGCGGCTGCTGGGCTGCACCCATCAGCGGGACGCGGTGCAGGCGGCCCTGCAGCGATGGAACGCGCTGGAACTGGAGGACCGGGCCGCCGCCGCAGGCCTGTGCGTCACCGCGATGCGGAGCTTCACAGCGTGGGACGCGCACCCGCAAGGCCAGGCCGTGCAGGCGGAGCCGCTGCTGGCTATCACCCGGATCGGCGATGCTCCGGCGGAGCCGATGGCGCCCGCGGACCGGCCGCTTGGCGGCATTCGCGTGCTGGACCTGACGCGCGTCATTGCCGGGCCGGTATGCGGCCGCACGCTGGCGGCGCACGGCGCGGACGTGCTGCTGATCACCGGGCCGCATCTGTTCAACCCGCCGACGCTGGCGATCGATACCGGACGAGGGAAACTATCCGCGCAGCTCGATCTGCGCACCGACCCGGCGCGCGAGACCCTGCGTGGATTGCTGCGGCAGGCGGACGTCTTCGTCCAGGGTTACCGGCCGGGCGCCATTGCCGGGCACGGGTTCGGGCCGGACCAGGCGGCTCGGCTGCGGCCGGGCATCGTCTATGTATCGTTGTGCGCCTACGGCCATACCGGCCCGTGGTCGGGCCGGCGCGGGTTCGACAGCCTGGTGCAGACCGCCAGCGGGTTCAACGCCGCGGAAGCCGAAGCGGCGGGCGAACCAGGCCGCCCGAAGCCGCTGCCGGTCCAGGCGCTGGACCACTCCTCGGGATATCTGCTCGCTTTGGGGGCGATGGCCGGCTTGTATCGCCGCGCGACCGAGGGCGGCAGTTGGCACGTCCGCGTCTCCCTGGCCCGCACCGGGCATTGGATCCGCAGCCTCGGGCGGGTGGCGGACGGGTTCTCCAGCCCCAGCCCAAGCCGCGCGCAGATCGCCGACCTGCTGGAAGAAACGCCATCCGGCTTCGGCCGCCTCTCGGCGATCCGCCACGCCGGCCATCTGTCGGCGACGCCCCCGCACTGGGCGCGCCCCTCCGTCCCGCCCGGCACCCATTCCCCCATCTGGCCCTGAAGCGAACGGTTGGACCAACCCGCGCGGGCGATGACTCTGGATCCATCCCCCCAGCCATTCCGCCATACCTGCCGAAAGATCCGTCATGCCCGCGAAGGCGGGCATCCATGCGCGCCCCCGTGATGGGTCACCCCCCAATGCGGTTTGGCATTGCACCAAACTACCCCGTCAGCGACCTCCCCAGCGCCTCCAGCAGATGTTCGGTCCCGCGTTTCCGCGAGCCGCCATCGTCGTACCCGTCCAGAAACGCCCCCTGCTCGGTAACCGCCAGGGTCGTCTTGCCAGCCTCCGCCGCCAGCTCGATCGTTGCGAGAGAAACCGAAATCTTCCGCGCGTCCATATGCATCTCG
>DATDIC010000385.1:0-2551 GCA_036521275.1 Acetobacteraceae bacterium | reverse complement strand
GCTCACCATGGCCGCAATGATGGCATTGCAGGCGGCCATGGAAGCGGTGCTCGACCAGCCATGCGGTGCAGTTGGGACATTGCAGACGGAAGCCGCAACTGCGGCACAGCGTCAGCGGCGCGTAGCCGCGGCGATTGAGGAACAGCATCGCCTGCTCCCCCCGGGCCAGCGTGTCGTGCACCGCCTCGATCAGCGGCGGCGCCAGGAACCGGCCGCGTTCCGGCGGCGTGGCGCGCAGATCGACCGCCATGATCTCCGGCAGGCGTGCGCCCGCATGCCGGGTTGCCAGCGAGATCCGCCGGTAGCGTCCGGCCTCCACATTGGCCAGCGTCTCCATGCTGGGTGTGGCCGAGACCAGCACCACGGCGGCCTGTTCGAAGCGCCCCCGCACCACCGCCATGTCGCGCGCGTGGTACACCACGCCGTCTTCCTGCTTGAACGCCGTCTCGTGCTCCTCATCGACGACGATCAGCCCCAGATCGGGAAATGGCAGGAACAGGGCCGAGCGTGCGCCCACGACCACCGGCGCACGCCCGGCCGCCACTTCCCGCCAGGTGATCCGGCGGGTGCGGGACGGCAGGTCGGAGTGCCAAGCCGCCGGCGCGACGCCGAAGCGGGCGGCGAACCGTTCCAGCCATTGCGAGGAAAGCGCGATCTCCGGCAGCAGCACCAGCGCCTGGCGGCCGGCCCGCAGACACGCGGCGACCGCTTCCAGATAGACTTCCGTCTTGCCGGACCCGGTCACCCCATCCAGCAACGTCACCCCGAACCCGTCAGCGACCGCCTGACGCAGCACGGCGCTGGCCCGTGCCTGGTCGGACGACAGCACCACTCCCGGATGATCGGGGTCCGGCCGCACGAATGCCGGCCGGACCGGCAGAGCCGCCTGTACCAGCAGTCCGGCGTCCGCCATTCCACGGACGACGGAGGCGCCGACCCCCGCCAGGCGGGCAAGCTCGCCAGTGGTCAATGGCTCCTGCTTCGTCAGGGCAGCGAGAACATGCTGGCGCGCCTCGGTCATTCTTGCCGCAGGCGCATCCGCGCCAGGCTCGGGAACCGCTCGCTGCCAGCCGACCGAGGCCGGGCCCGTCTCCGGCGTGATCACCCGCAGCGCCATCGCCATGACCTCGCCGGGCGGAGCAAGCGTGTATGCGGCCATCCAATCGACGAACCGCCGCAAGGCCGGCCGCATCGGCGGTGTGTCCAGCACCGCCGCGATCGGCTTCAGCTTGTGGTCGGGGGCGGGTTCCCCGGAGGGTCCATCCCACACCACGCCGATCGTCTCGCGCCCGTTCAGCGGCACCAGCACCACGTCCCCGGGCGCCGGATCCAGCTCTGCCGGCACGCGGTAGTCGAACGGGCCGGGGAACGGATAGGCCAGCATCACCGGAAGGCGGTGCACGACTTGCTTCCGCTCGACCGCATTCATCCTATATCGTCCTGACGGTCCCACAGCAGAAACCGGGTACATATGAAGTTCTTCGTCGATACCGCCGACGTGGCGGAGATCAAGTCACTGGCCGACAGCGGCCTGCTGGATGGGGTCACCACCAACCCCTCACTGGTGGCGAAATCCGGCAAGCGGATGCGTGACATCATTGCCGAGATATGCGCCATCGTGCCCGGACCGGTCAGCGCCGAGGTCGCCGCCACGAAGTTCGAGGACATGATGGCCGAAGCCCGCGTGCTGCGGGAAATCGCCCGCAATGTCACGATCAAAGTGCCGCTGACGCCGGACGGGCTGCGCGCCTGCCGCAAACTGGCCGACGACGGCACCATGGTGAACGTCACGCTGTGCTTCTCACCCGCCCAGGCGCTGCTGGCGGCAAAGGCCGGCGCCACCTTCGTCAGCCCGTTCGTCGGTCGGCTGGACGATGTTGGCGAGCATGGCATGGGGCTGATCGCGGACATTCTCACCATTTTCCGCAATTACCCTTACCTGAAGACTGAGGTGCTGGTCGCCAGCGTGCGCAGCCCGATGCATGTGGTGGAGGCCGCGAAGCTCGGTGCTCACGTTGCCACGGTTCCGCCCGCCGTGCTGCGCTCGTTGTTCAATCATCCGCTCACTGACAAGGGTCTGGCGGCCTTCCTCGCCGACTGGGCCAAGACCGGCCAGCAGATCGTCTGATCCTCACAGCAATGCCCCTGCCGGAGCAGGCGTTTGACGAGCTGGACGCGGGACTCGTCGAAGCCTTTCTGCGCGCCCATCCTGCCTGGCTTGCCGAGCATCCCGAGTTGTATCGGATATTGGCCCCGCCGAAACGGATGCATGGCGACCCATTGGCCGACCACATGGCTGCGATGCTGCACGCCGAGCGAGCGCATGCCGCGGAAATGGCTGCCCATGCGAATGGCGTGCTGGCGGCTGGTCGCGCCGCCGCCGGCCTGGCGCAGCGTGTCCAGTCAGTCGTTCTGGCGCTGATCGACACGAACCATCCCGCCGAATGCATCACCGGGGAGTTTCCGGGCATCCTGGCGATCGACAATGCAGGCCTGTGCGCGGAAGCCTGGCTCCCCGGCACGCGCACGCTGGCAGCCGGCACGATCGCGC
>DATDIC010000384.1:0-7246 GCA_036521275.1 Acetobacteraceae bacterium | reverse complement strand
ACTCGATCTGCCGCGCAGCCCATTTACCGCCAGCTCGGAGCGGACGGCCTGGCCCGCGGGAGATACGCCGCGCCGGGCGGGTGTCAGTTCCTTCGGCATCGGCGGCACCAATGCGCACGTCGTGGTCGAGGAGGCTCCTCCCACCCTGGCAAGCGTTGCGGTACGCGACGATCATCTGCTCGTGCTCTCCGCCAAGACTGCGACGGCGCTCGAACAGGCCACCGCCAACCTGGCGATCTGCCTGCAGCAGCAGCCTGAACTCTCGCTCGCCGATGTGGCGTGGACGCTTCAGGTTGGGCGCAAGGACTTCGCCCATCGGCGCGCGGTCGTGGTGCAGGATTCTGAGCAGACGGTGCGGGCCTTGCGCCAGCCGGCGCAACTGCCGGTCGTGTCCGCTGTCCATGGCGGTGGCGCGCGGCCGGTCGTCTTTCTGTTCAGTGGTCAGGGCAGCCAGCACACCGGGATGGGGGCTGGCTTGTATGGAACCGAGCCGGTCTATCGCGATGCGCTGGACCGCTGTGCCGCTGCGCTCCACCCCGTACTGGGACGCGATATCCGCGACATCATCTGCAAAGACGAACACCGCGCCGCCCTCGATCAGACCTGGCTGACTCAGCCCGCACTGTTTTGCACCGAATACGCGCTCGCCATGCTGTGGATGCACTGGGGAATCACGCCGCAGGCGATGATCGGCCACAGCATCGGCGAATATGTCGCGGCGCATCTGTCCGGCGTACTGTCGTTCGAGGACGCGCTGAGGGTCGTGGCTGCACGTGGGCGGCTGCTGCAGGCGCTGCCCCCCGGCACAATGGCCGCCGTACATCTGCCGGACCGGGACCTGCGGCCGCGCCTTGCGCCGGGAGTGGAAATCGCCGCGGTGAATGGACCCGAGCTGTGCTCGATCGCCGGTCCCGACGATGCGATCGCGACCACGATCCAGTCACTCGAAGCCGATAGCGTGGACTGCCGTGTGCTGCGCACATCGCACGCGTTTCATTCCGCGATGATGGAACCTGCCTGCGCGCCCTTCGAGGCCATGCTCAAGGATGTAAAGCTATCGCCGCCAACGCTTCCCTATGTCTCCAACGTCACTGGCACCTGGATCACCACCGAGCAGGCAACGTCGCCGGCATACTATGCAAGGCATCTGCGTCAGGCTGTCCGGTTCGCCGACGGGATAAGGACTTTGGCGTCGGATCCCAACCTGTTCTACCTGGAAGTGGGTCCGGGCAACGCTCTGGCCACGCTGCTGCGCGCCAATCTTGCCGGCGATCGTGCCAGGCTCGTTGCGTCGTCGCTGTCACATCCGCGCCGTGCGGACCGCGACAGCAGGTCGATGTTGGACGCGGCGGGCCGCATGTGGGTGGCCGGCGTGCCGATCGCGTGGCCGGAAATGCTGGCCGGCGCGACGCCGCGCCGCATTCCGCTTCCCACCTATCCGTTCGAGCGCAAACGCTACATGGTGGACGGAAGGTTACCCCACCGACTGCGCCAGGGGACGGATGATCTCGGGGTTCGCGCCGACGGCGAAGCGCAGATGTATCTGCCCGCATGGACACGGCATCCGCTCACCACGTGGACGTCGCCTCAGATCGGCGGCTGCTGGCTGGTGATGGGAGATTTCGGCGCCCTGACAACCGCCGTTGCCGCGCAATTGCGGGCTGCCGGTGCACAGACAGTTCTGCTGACGATCGCCGACGAGTTCGCACAGCCCGCCGCCGACAAGTTCCATATGAGGCCAGGCAACGCCGACGACATGGAAGCAGTCGTGCATGATGCGGCCAGCCGGCATGGTCCGATCGCCGGTACGGTCCTGCTCTGGACAGCGGCCGGCGACGCGACTGAGGGCAAAAGCCCGCGATCTGTCGGCTACGACACGCTGGTTTCGCTTGCCAGTGCATTGGTGACCTGGCAGCCGGATACGGCGGTTAGCGTGATCGTCGTCACGGCCGGAGCACAAAGCGTCATCGACGAAAAGGTGTACAATCCTGCGATCGCGCTGACCTTTGGCCCGGTTCTGGTATTGCCGGCAGAAATTCCGGAACTGGACATCCGCAGCGTCGACATTGCAGCCGAGGGTGCGGCAGCCACGATCGACGCGTCGGCACGGTCGATCGTGATCGAGGCGGCGTCACCGGCAAATGACCGTTTCGTTGCCTATCGTCGGGGGCGCCGCTGGGTCCGCCGGTACGAGCCGGTGGATCAGCGCACGGTCGACCCGACGCAACTGCCGCTGAAACAGCGAAGCCATTACCTGATTACCGGTGGCCTGGGCGGGATCGGGCTGCAATTGGCGCATTGGCTCGCTGCCAAGGCGTCTGCACGGCTGTTGCTGACCTCCCGCCGCCCGCTGCCGCCACAGGATGCCTGGGATGCACTGCTGCAGCACGCCGACGCCGACGATTGGCGGGTGCAGGCGATCCGCTCGATCCGAGCCATCGAGGATGCCGGCGGCGAGGTCATGACCGCGGTTGCCGATGTTACCGACCGGCAGGCGATGGCGGAGGCCATTGCAGCCGCACGGGCGCGTTGGGGTCCGCTGGATGGTGTGATCCATGCCGCCGGCATCGCCGGAACTGGGGCGATTGCCATCCGGCAGGATGCCGATGATGTCGATTCAGTGGTTGGTCCGAAAGTCGATGGGCTTACGGTTCTGGTCGAACTGCTGGGGGATGTGCCGCTCGACTTCGTCGCGCTGATGAGCTCGATCAATTCGGTGATCAGCATGCCTGGTGGATGTGACTATGCTGGTGCGAATGCCGTGTTGGATGCGTTCGTCGAAAGCGAGGTGGTCCCGGCCGCATGGCGGCGCGTCCTATCCATCAATTGGGGGCCATGGCGCGATGTCGGCATGGCGGCGCGCCAGGTCACGAGTCGATCGCACCGTGACCAACGAGAGGCATTTCATCGGATTGCCATGACGTCCGAAGCTGCTGTGGCAGCCTTCGCCGGTACCTTGGCGTCCGCTCATCCGCGCGTAGTGGTGACCGGGTACGACCTGCATCGAGCCGTTTCCCGCGCGATGCAGGACCGGCGCCAGGACGATGCCGCCGGGGCTGAAGGTGCAACAGATCCTGTCTCGCTCACCACGGATGCGTCGGCGCGCCCGCAGCTTTCCAGCGGGTACGAACCACCCGAAACCGATATTGAACGATCCCTTGCTGAAATCTGGCGGGAACTGACCGGCGTGACCGCCGTCGGCATTCACGATGACTTTTTCGAGCTCGGCGGCCACTCACTGCTGGCCACCCGGGTGCTGGCGAGGGTCTCAGCATCACTCGGCGTTCGTTTGGCGCTGCGTGATGTCTTCGAGGCACCGACTATTCGTCGCCTGGCTGAACGGATCGACGCGGTTGCCACCGAACGGGAGGAAATACTGATTTGAGCGCCGGACAACTCATTGCGCGGTTACGGTCGTTGGGGATCGAGATTGCCGCGGCTGGCGGTCGCCTGCGCGTCAGCGCCGCCCGCGGCAAGCTGACCGAGACCATGAAGCAGGCGATCGCGGCACAGAAGGACGAGCTGCTGGACCTGATGACCCAGGCGCCGACGCAGCAGGATGCAGAGCTGGTCAGGATTTCGCGCGCAGGCTCGTTGCCCCTTTCGCTGTTCCAGGAGCGGCTCTGGGTCATTCATCGCCTCGACCCCGGCAGCGTTGCCTACAACATGGTGACTGCCTGGCAGCTCGATGGCGTAACCGATGCCGCCCATGTCGAGCTCGCTATCCGCGATATCGTCCGCTGCCACGAGATACTGCGAGCCCGTTTCCGCGACGAACGGGGTCGTCCGCGCATGCATGTGCTGCCGCCCGACGCAGTGCCGATCGTGCATCGCGATCTGACGACGCTCGCCTTGTCCGAGCAGGAGCAGGCGATCCTCGCTGATCGGCACACCGCAGTGCATACGCCATTCGATCTGCAGGCCGAAGCCCCGTTACGCTTCTGCATATATCGTCTGCCCGGCGATGGGAGTGTCGTGCTGACATCGGTGCACCACATTGCGTTCGACGAATGGTCGCTGGCGCTGCTGCACCAGGAGCTGCTGGCAGCCTGCAAACGCAGCCATCCGGGCCATCCGCCGGCGTTGCAATATGCCGACTTTGCGCAGTGGCAGCGCGCCAGCCAGGAGCCCAGGGCAATCGCGACCGAGCTGCAATGGTGGCAGCGGCGGCTCAGCGGCATTCCGGATGTCTGCACCTTTCCGGCCGACCACATGGCGACAACGGACCGGTCGGGTACCACGCATCCGTTCTGCTGGAGCAGCGAGCTCTCCAGCAGACTCCGAGCAATGGTGCGGGAGGCGGGTGCGACCCTCTACATGGCGCTGCTTGCGGCATGCGCCGTCGTCCTGCGCGCCTATACCGGCCAGGGCGATATCGTTCTTGGCAGCCCGATGGGAATGCGGGAGCGCCCAGAATTCGAAACAATGCTGGGGCCATTCGTCAATCTGATGGTGCTGCGCCTCGACCTGACCGACGATCCGACATTTGCCGAATTGCTGCTGCGCGCACGCGATGCGGTGCTCGACTGCCACGATCACCGCCAGGTGCCCTTCGAGACATTGGTCGAGCGGTTGAACCCGGCTCGGTCCTGGGACCACTCACCGCTGTTCCAGGTTGCGGTTGTGCTGCACAATACGTCCGACCGCCCAGCGGCGCCGATCTATAGCGGCAGTGCTCTCTATGATTTCACATGGTTCGCTCGCGAGGTCGAAGGGAAGATCGAAGGTTCGTTCGAATACCGCTCGGACCTTTATGATGCCGCCACGATCGCCCGCATCGCCACGCAGCTCGAGGCCGTCCTGCAGACGGCGGTGGCCAAGCGCGACCTTCGGGTAAGCGAAATTCCGTTGCTGTCGACCGCGGAACTGCACCTCGTTCTCGAGACATTCAACGCGACGACCTTCGATTTCGGCGCAGCCACGTTCGTCGCGCGGTTCGAGCGGCAGGTTCGCTCGAGCGGGGCAGACATCGCCATCGAATTCCAGGGGACCAGCATCGCGTATGCAGAACTGAATGGCCGCGTCAACCGTTTGGCGCGGCATCTGCGATCGGTTGGCGTGGCACCGGGGATCCGCGTCGGCATCTGCATGACACGCTCGATCGAGATGGTCATCGCGCTGATCGCGGTGCAGAAGGCCGGCGCCGCCTATGTGCCTCTCGATCCTGCGTTTCCGTCCGAGCGTCTGAATTTCATGGTCGCCGATAGCGGCATGACGACACTCATCACTGCGGGCGGTGCCGCAGCCCGCCTGCAAGCCGGGCCGAGCGTGCGGATTATCGATCTCGCGGCCGAAGAAACGGCGATCGCTGGGATGGACGCGTCCGATCCGGGGAGCGTCGCATCCGCACAGGATATTGCCTACGTGATCTATACGTCCGGCTCGACCGGAACGCCCAATGGCGTGGCGGTGTCGCATGGGGCGCTTGCCAATCTCCTCTGCGCGATGCAACAGGCGCCGGGCATGGCCGCGACCGATCGTCTTGCTGCCGTGACGACGATCTCGTTCGATATCGCGGCGCTTGAACTCTATTTGCCGCTGATGGTCGGCGCGCGGATCGAACTGGTGCCATCAGGCGTCGTCTCGGACGGGCACGCGCTGGCGGCACTGCTTTCAACGAGCCAAGCCACGATGTTGCAAGCCACACCCGCAACGTGGCGACTATTGGTCGAGGCTGGTTGGAGTGGACCTCCTGGTTTTCGCGCGCTGTGCGGTGGTGACTCCCTGCCGGGCGCTTTGGCGGAATCGCTATTGCAACGGGTTGGAGAGCTTTGGAATCTGTACGGCCCCACCGAGACCACCGTCTGGTCCACTGCGGGACGGATCGAAAATCCCGCCGCGGTCAACGTCGGCCGGCCGATCGCGAATACGCGGATTTACGTGCTCGATGCAGCGCTGCGCCCGACGCCGATCGGCGTGCCCGGCGACATCTGGATCGGCGGCGCCGGCCTCGCCATTGGCTACCACAACCGTCATGAACTGACAGCGACGCGCTTTGTGGCCGACCCGTTTTCGCGTGACGCCGGCGCCCGCATGTACCGCACCGGTGATGTCGGACGATGGACCTCAGACGGTCGGCTCCTGCATATGGGTCGAGCCGATCGGCAAGTGAAGTTGCACGGCTACCGGATCGAACTTGAGGAAATCGAGACGGCGCTGAGCAGGCTGGAAGGCGTCCGCCAGGCGGTTGTCACCATGCGCGACGCCGGTGGAAACGATGCGCGCCTCGTCGGCTGTCTGGTCTACCAGCTCGGCGCAGACCTGACCTCGGGCGAGATCCGCAGCAAACTGCGGCGTCTGCTTCCCGAGTACATGATCCCATCGATCTTCGTCGTACTCGAACGGATTCCGCTGACCCCGAACGGTAAGGTTGATCACGCCGCGTTGCCGGATCCGTTCAAGCATGCACTGCGCGGAAGTAGCAACAGCGAGCGGCCGGCGCCGGGAATGGAGGAACTGGTTGCTCAGGTCTGGCAGGAGCTGCTTCAGATCGACCGGATCGGCGCCCTGGACAATTTTTTCGAGCTTGGCGGCAACTCGCTCCTGGCATTGCGCGTGACCGCAACTATCGAGGCACGAACCGGTCACCGTTTGGAACCCCGCGCGCTGTTTTTCCAGAACCTGCGAGACATCGCGGCCGGGCTGCAGCGCATTGCCGTCGAGCAGGCGCACATCTGATGACCCCGTTCTATTTCGGCACCCGCCAGCACCGTCTGTTCGGCATCTACGAGCCCGCGCGACAATCAGGCGCGCACGCCGCTGTGCTGTGCTATCCCTTTGGCGCGGAATACGTTAGCGCACATCGGTCCATGCGCCAGCTCGCGACACTGCTGAGCGCCGCTGGCTATCACGTCCTTCGCTTCGATTACTACGGTACCGGCGACTCGGCCGGCGAGATGACCGACGCCACGTTGTGCGACTGGATCAGCGACATCAAGATTGCTGTTGACGAATTGCGGAGTATGACGAATAGCAACCGGATTACCCTAATCGGCCTGCGCCTTGGCGCCACGCTCGCCGCAATGGCAGTCGCGACACTCAACGAAATCGACGCGCTCGTCCTGTGGGATCCGGTGGTTTTTGGTCCGGATTATCTTGACGAACTTGGGGTAGATAACACGGTGGCCGAGCCTGCACACGCACCCCGCGTTGGTCGGTCGCCGGTCATGGATTACGGGTATCAGGTCGGCGGCTTCCCGCTCACGTTCGGGATGTCGCGTGAGATTGCGACCCTGGATCTCATCGC
>DATDIC010000383.1:0-3601 GCA_036521275.1 Acetobacteraceae bacterium | reverse complement strand
GGGCATCTGCCATTGCCGGATGTGCCAGAAGGCCGTCGGCGGGCCGTTCCTGGCCTGGGCCATGGTTCCGTCCGCCGATTTCGCCTGGACCCGCGGGCAGCCGGCAATGTTCCGCAGCTCGTCCGCCGCCACGCGCGGGTTCTGCGCGCGATGCGGCACGCCGCTGTATTTTCAGTACGACAGGAAATCCGACCATTTCGATGTCACCATCGGCAGCCTCGACCAGCCGGATCGGGTGACGCCGCGGGTTGCGCTCGGCGTCGAAAGCCGGCTGCACTGGTGCGATCCCGAGAAGTTCACCGAACTGCGGGGGCACGATACGGGCTCGCTCGGCTCGCCCGAAGATCTGACCCGCATCACCAATTTCCAGCACCCGGACCACGACACGCCGTCTGGCTGGCAGGCGCCGGCTGGATAGTGCGGGGGCGCCGCTCTTTCGGGGCGGCGCTTTTGTGGTAAAGCGCGCCCCCCATGCGCCATTTCCTCGATTTCGAAAAACCGATCGCCGAGCTGGAAAGCAAGATCGACGAGCTGCGGCGGATATCCGAGCCCGAGGGCATGAACATTGCCGAGGAAGTGGGGCGGCTGTCGGAAAAGGCCGACCGGCAGTTGCGGGCGACGTACGCGAAGCTGACGCCGTGGCAGAAGGTGCAGGTCGCGCGACATCCGGACCGGCCGAAGGCGAAGGACTACATCGCCGGCCTGATCGGCGATTTCACGCCACTCGCCGGCGACCGCGCGTTTGCGGACGATACGGCGGTGGTTGGCGGCATGGGTCGGTTCGGCGGCCGGCCGGTGATGGTGATCGGCACCGAGAAGGGCAGCGACACCGAAACCCGCGTCGCGCATAATTTCGGCATGGCCCGTCCGGAAGGGTACCGGAAGGCGCGGCGGCTTATCGAGCTGGCGGGGCGGTTCGGGTTGCCGGTGCTCAGTTTCGTGGACACGTCGGGGGCATTCCCTGGCATCGACGCGGAAGCGCGCGGGCAGGCGGAGGCGATCGCCCGGTCGATCGAGGCGTGCCTGGAGGCCCCGGTCCCGTTCGTGGCCACCATCATCGGCGAGGGCGGCTCCGGCGGTGCCATCGCGCTCGCCGCCGGCGATCGCGTGCTGATGCTGGAGCACGCTGTCTATTCGGTGATTTCGCCCGAAGGCTGCGCCAGCATTCTGTGGCGTGACGCCGCGCAGGCGCCAGCCGCTGCCGAGGCGCTTCGTCTGACGGCGGAGGACTTGCACCGGTTCCGACTGGTCGATGCGGTGATCCCGGAGCCGCTGGGGGGCGCGCAGCGCGACGCGGGCGCCACGATCCGGGCGGTCGGCGAGGCGGTGGAGCAGGCACTGACGCCGCTGCTCGGGCTGGATTCGGCAACGCTGAAATCGCGGCGGGAGGAGAAGTTCCTGGAAATGGGCCGCGATGGGCTGGTGTGAGTATGACCTGGCCTGAGTCCAGGCGGCGTGAGTCGGCGCCATACCAATTGTTTCAAGTCATAGCGGTTCTGTTCGTTCATCGAGCTTGCCAAGGGTCGACAAGCGGGACGCCGGTAGATTCGACGCATATACCTCGCGGGCTTCCGCCTGGATGCCCGCTTTCGCGGGCATGACGGATTTGGTGGCATAACGGTTTGAGGGCATGACGGATTTGGAGGCATGACGGATTTGGGGGGCTGACGGATTTGGGGGCATGACGGATTTGGGGACATGGCGGATCGATCTGGGGGCGTGACGGATCTGGAATCGTCGTGCGGGCGGGTTGGCAGTACGTGCCTGGCCGCAGCGGGGCGGGATGGCGTTGCTACTCGGGGAAGAAGCTTAACCCCGCTCCGCCGCCGCGGGTAATGTGCGCGTCGCCAGCGTGCCATCCGCCTGCTCTACGATCGCGGCGACCCGCGACTCCGCTTCGGCCAGCTTGGCCTCACAGTGCCGGCGGAGGGCGGCACCGCGTTCATAGGCGGTGATCGCGTCCTCAAGTTTCTGCTGGCCGCCTTCCAGTCCGCGGACGATCTGCTCCAGTTCGGACAGCGCGTCCTCGAACGAGAGCTGGCTGACGTCGCTGGGCGGGCGGGCGGGATCGGACATGCCGGACGCTGTATCTCCTTGCGATGCGGGCGCCAAGTGCCGACAATAGCAATATGCTTACCGGGAACGCCCTGGTCGGGGTCGACCCCGCGACTCAGCCGCGTCCGCCCTCGGGTCCGGCTTTCGCCGCGCTTGATCTCGGCACCAATAATTGCCGGCTGCTGATCGGCACCCCGGTGGGCGACGGCTTCCGCGTGCTTGACAGCTTCAGCCGGATCGTCCGTCTCGGTGAGGGATTGCACCATACCGGGCAACTCAGCCCGGTCGGGATGGAACGGGCGCTCGGCGCACTGCATACCTGCTCGGCCCGGCTGGCACGGCGGCCGATCCGCGCGGTGCGGGCGATTGCCACGGAAGCCTGTCGGCGCGCGGCGAACGGGATGGAATTCCTGGCCCGTGTCCGGGCGGAAACCGGGCTGGCGATCAATGTGATTTCTTCGCGGGAAGAAGCTGAGCTGGCGCTGGAAAGCTGCGCACCGCTGCTGAGGGGCGCCGCGCGACGTGCCCTGCTGTTCGATATCGGCGGCGGCTCGACCGAGCTCGCCTGGGTGCGGATCGATGCGGATGGCCGCCCGACTCTGATCGGCTACAATTCGCTGCCCATCGGGGTGGTGACCCTGGCCGAGCGGTTCGGGTCGGCCGGGCTGACGCCGGATGGATTCGAAGCGATGGTCGGGGACGTCGCAGAGCGGCTGCGCATGTTCGAGTCCATCCATTGCATCGCGCACGAGATACGCTGCGGTGGCGTGCTGCTGCTTGGCACCAGCGGCACTGTGACGACCCTCGCCGGCGAGGCGCTGAGCCTGCCGCGCTATCGCAGGCCGCTGGTGGATGGCGTGGTGCTGGGCCGTCGGGCCGCGATTCAGGCTGTCGAGCGGCTGCGGGAAATGGGGCGCGAGGGGCTTGAACAGCATCCCTGCGTCGGACCCCAACGGGCGGATTTCGTGCTGCCCGGGTGTGCGGTGTTTGTCGCCATCACGCGGCTCTGGCCGGCGGAGCAGGTGGTCGTTGCGGATCGTGGCCTGCGGGAGGGCATGCTGCTGCGCCTGATCCGTGCCGACCGCAGCCCGCACGCGCGCGGCTGGCGGAGTGGCGCTTACCCGGCATGACCGATCGTTCCCCATCACCGGCGCCGCGCGGGTTGTCGGTGCCGGTAAAGACGGCGCGCGGGCGCAGCGTGGCCTCGCAGCGCTGGCTGGCCCGCCAGTTGAACGATCCGTATGTTGCCGGTGCCCGGCAGCAGGGTTGGCGTGCGCGCGCCGCGTTCAAGCTCCTGCAACTGGACGAGCGGTTCCATCTGATCCGCCGCGGCGCGGGCGTGGTCGATCTCGGCGCGGCACCTGGCGGCTGGACTCAAGTGGCGATTCACCGCGGCGCCTCCTTGGTGGTCGGGGTGGACTTGCTGCCGATCGATCCCGTTCAGGGCGCCGAATTCATCCAGGGGGATTTCACCGAACCGGATATGCCCGATCGTCTGCGCGCCGTGCTGGGCGGTCCGGCCGACCTGGTGCTGTCGGACATGGCG
>DATDIC010000382.1:0-5521 GCA_036521275.1 Acetobacteraceae bacterium | reverse complement strand
GCCCGCGGTCGGCGGCGACTGTTGGACGTTCTCCGCGCCGCGCGGCCCGAAAGGACGCTTTGTGCCATCAGAGATTTTCTTCTGGGGCATCTGGTCGTTCAGCAAAAATCAGTCCGCCGCCAAGGAACTGCTCAGCTATCTCATGCAGCAGACCCTGGTCGAGGAACGCATCAACGCGGTGCAAGGCTACAACATCCCGCCTTTCTTGGGCATGCGGGACTTCCCGATCTGGGAAACCGCTGGCCCACCGCAGGGCACGCTGTTCAACTACCCCATCAGGCCGTGGCACGATGCAAAGCCCAGCCTGCCTGGGTCCAGCGCATCCCCAGACGTCGCGACGCAGATTTATGCCAACGGCATCCACACGGGCATGCTGTCCAGACTGAAGAACGGCGACCCAATCAAGCAAGTCACCGCGTGGGCGAGCGACCAACTGGACGGCCTGGTGCGGTAGAAACCTACAGCCGCCTCTCGCTCGCCGCATCGAACAATGACGCATGCTCCGCCATCAGTGACAGCCGCACCCGGCCGGTCAGACCCCGCGCGGCTTGCGGCACAAGGCGCGCCGAGACGCGATGCTCGCCGCACTGGAACCAACCCAGCGTGTCGGCGCCCATTGGCTCCATGAACAGCACCTCCCCATCAACCCAGCCGTCGCTGCTCAGCACCACATGCTCCGGCCGAATTCCCAGAATCACCTCCTGCCCCGGCGCCGGCGTTGACGTGAAGCGATAGCCGTTCAGCGGAAGCGTGACATCACCGACCGTCACCGACAGCTGGTCCCCCACAGCCATGCGCCCGCGCAAAAAATTCATCGCCGGAGAGCCCACGAACCCGGCGACAAACAGCGTCGCCGGCGCCTCGTACAGATCATCCGGCGCGGCGTATTGCTCGATGACGCCGGCGCGCATCACCGCGATGCGGGTGGCCAAGGTCATCGCCTCGATCTGGTCGTGCGTGACATAGACGATGGTGACCCCAAGCTCCTGGTGCAGTCGCTTGAGCTCCACCCGCATCTCCGTGCGCAGCTTGGCGTCCAGGTTGGACAGCGGCTCGTCGAACAGAAACACCTTCGCGTTCTGCACCAGCGCGCGGCCGATCGCGACGCGCTGTCGCTGTCCGCCCGAAAGCTGCGAAGGCTTGCGATCCAGTAGTTCGGTGATTTGCAGCAGCTTGGCCGCCCATTCGACGCGCCTGGCCACCTCGGCCCGCGGCACCGATCGCACGCGCAGCCCGAAGGACAGGTTCTTCCGCACCGACATCGTCGGATAAAGGGCGTAGGACTGAAACACCATCGCGATGCCGCGCTTGCTCGGCTCGCGCTGGGTAACATCCACGCCATCGATCTCGATGATGCCGCTTTCGATATCCTCCAGCCCGGCAATGGCATTCAGCAAGGTGGACTTGCCGCAACCGGACGGACCAAGCAGCACGGTGAAATCGCCCGATCCGATCGGCAAACTGATGTCGCGCAGCACCCGCAGCGATCCATAGGATTTGGACAGGCCGGAGACGACAACCGCGGACATGCTAACCCTTCACCGCGCCGGCCGTGATCCCACGCACGAAGTAGCGGCCCGACAGGAAATAGATCAACAAGGGCGGCAAGGCCGTCAACAGCGCGGCGGCGGTGTTGACGTTATACTCGATTTCACCGGTGGAGGTGGTGGAAAGCATATTGAGCTGCACCGTCATCGGCACGTTGTCGCGCCCGGCAAAGATCAGCCCCAGCAGGTAGTCGTTCCAGATGCCGGTGGTCTGCAGAATCGTGGCGACGATCAGGATGTTCACCGACAGCGGCAGCATGACGAAGGCGAAGATGCGCCAGAATCCGGCCCCGTCGATCCGCGCGGCCTTCACCAGCTCCTCCGGCAGCCCGACATAGAAGTTGCGGAACAGCAGCGCCATCACCGGCAGTCCCAGGACGGTGTGCACGGTGATGATGCCAGCCAGTGAGCCGTAGATGCTGGCGGTGCTTTCCATCTTCACCAGCGGATACAGGATCACCTGGTAAGGAATGAACGCGCACAACAGCAGCAGCAGCATGATCATGTTGGCGCCCCGCACGCGCCAGTGCGACAGCGCATAGCCGGTGACGGCACCAACCGAGACGGAAAGAATCACGCTCGGGATCAGAATGCGGACCGAGTTCCAGAATCCCACCCGGATGCCGCCGCATTTCAGCCCGGTGCAAGCATGCGCCCAGGCCTTGACCCAGGACGCGATGCTCGGTGACGCGGGCAGCGTGAAGATGGAGAAGGTGCGCACCTCCGCCGAGGTCTTGAACGACGTAGCGATCACCACCAGCAGCGGGATGGAGAAAAACAGGCAGATCCACGCGATCAGCGCATAAAGCCCGATACGGCCCACCCGCTGGCGCCATTGCACGGTGGTCATCGGTTCTTCCGCGCCAACTCGTAGTACAGATACGGCGCGACGATCACCAGCACCGAGGCCAGCATCACCGTCGCCGCGGCAGATGCCTGACCGATATTCGCCCGCTCGAACTCGAAATCCACCACGAACTTACCCGGCAGGTCGGAGGCGAATCCCGGACCGCCATTGGTCATCGCAACCACCAGGTCGTAGCTTCTCACCACCGCAATCGCGACCAGCACCAGGCACGTAACCACCAACGGCCGCAGCATCGGCAGAACGATGTTGACATAGGTCCGCCAGACGGGAATGCCCTCCACCCGCGCGGCACGCCAGATTTCCCGATCCACACCGCGCAGCCCCGCCAGCATGATCGCCATGATCAGGCCGGACTGGTGCCAGATGCCGGCAAACACCAGCGTATAGATCGCCGTTTCCGGCTGGGTGATCCAGTCGAAGCGAAAATCCGTCCATCCCCAGGAGCGAACAAGCTGCTGCACGCCGATCGTGGGGCTGAGAATCCACTGCCACGTCAGGCCAGTGACGATGAACGAAATCGACAACGGATAAAGCAGGATGGTACGGAAAATGCCCTCGAAGCGAACAGAACGATCGAGCAGCACCGCCAGAAGGATGCCAAGCCCAAGCGTGCCGATGATGTCGAGAACACCGAAGACGAACATATTGGTGTAGGCGACCTGCCAGCGCGGCGTCGCAAACAGTCGGACGTACTGGGCCGCGCCGGCGAACTTATAAACCGGCAGCAGGAAGGACCGCGTCATGGAGATATACACGGTCCAGAACATGCTGCCGTAGAAGCAGAACGCCATGATCGCCACGGCGGGGATCAGCGCGAATCGGGCGGCCTTGCCGCGGACGCGGTAGGCTCGCCCGACCCGGCGTCGCTCACTTGCCCGATCCGGCTGGGGGCTTACGAGCGGCGCCTCCAACTGAACCGGGACCGGCGCCGGCATGTGCGACGAACTGGCGCCCGCCAGGATGGTCGAAAGCCGTTTGGCCGCTTCAGCCGGTGTCATGGATGGCGTGGCCCAGTAGCTGCCCAGCAAATCCTCGATCTGGCCTTCCGTGTCCGGGCTGAAGGCGAGCGCGAAATTGGGAAGCTGATTGGCCGGTCCGCCGGCGATAATTTTCGCGCCGATTTGCGCGCAGGGATCCAGTCCTTCCGTGCTGGCGTCTTGTCTCGCCGGCAGCGAGCCCTTGATGCGATTGAACGCAGTCTGCACGGCCGGGTCCATCATCACCGTAGCAAGCTTGTCCCCCGCCTGGACCTGCTCAGGCTTGTTCGCCTTCGGGAAGACAAAGACATCTTCCGTCATGACATAGGCGTTCTGATTACCCGGTGCCATCTGGCAGCTAAAATCTTTGCCGAAGGCCAGATGGGCCGAGGCGAAATCGGCCGACGCCCAGTCGCCGACGACCATCAGGGCGGCCTTGTTGGTTTCAACCAAGGCGAGAGTGTCGTTCCATTTGCGGTTGGGGCTGCCCGCATCCACGTATTGCCGCAACTGTCCCATCACAGACAACACATGCTCCATCTCGGGACTGGCCGCCGCCTTGGGATCATGGTCAACGAACACTTTGCGATACAGGTCCGTGCCGCCCACGCCGGCCACGAGCGCCGAGAATAGCCAATCCTCCTGCTGCGCGTTGGCACCGTAGGCCAGCGGGATGTAGCCGGCGGCCTTGATCTTGGGCGCCATCGCCAAGAACTCGTCCCACGTCTTGGGCGGCTCCATGTTCAGGTCGTGGAAAACCTTGAGGCTGTAGTAAATATAGTTCGCGCCACCGATATCCACCGGAACGGCAATCACGTGGCCATCGTAGGTAATGCTCTTCGCCAGCAATGGCGGAAGATTCGCCACCAGGTTGTCCTGTTTCGCCAAGTCGTCCAACGGCCGCAGGACCCCCTGCTCCGCAAGCTGCTGCACGGCCACACCCGCGTTCCACATCAGCCCGGTTGGGGGATCACCTCCCGCGATGCGGTTCAGCGCGGCGGCATGTTCCGCCTGTGGGCCGATCGAAGGGTCATCCACCCAGGTGCCGCCACGCTTGTTGTACTCATCAGCGAAGACCTTCACGGCGCGTGACTCGCCGCCACTGGTCCACCAGTGCATGACATCGGCCTTCTGCGCGAAGGCCTGGGGCACGCCGAGCGAAACGCTGGCGATGGCGGCTGCAAGCATGATGTTTCTGGACACTGGTGCTCCCCCCTGGCTCCTTGTTCGCCCGCAGGCGATGTTACCGCTTACAAGGAGCGTTTGCCCGAACGCGCCACGCTGTCAAGCCATCCTATCCGCGCCCGCCCAGAATCTCATCCGCGATCTTCTCGGCCACCATCATCGTCGGGAAATTCGTGTTCGCGCACGGAACCACGGGGAACAGCGAGGCATCCACCACCCGAAGCCCATGCACCCCGTACACCCGCCCGGCCGGATCGGTGACCGCCATTGGATCGCTCTCCGCCCCCATCCGGCAGGAACACGAGCAGTGCCATACCCCCACCGCCGCACGCTTGATGTAAGTCTCCAGCGTTTCGTCGTCGCGCAGCGCCTGCGTCAGACCGGCGGATTCCATGATGAAGCTTCGGATGAACGCCGTCCGCAAAGCCGCCGGCCCGTCCATGAATCGGGCGCCGATGCCAGTGAGGATCCAGTTCTTGGTATTGTAGGTCCCCACCCGGCGGATCTTGTCGGTGAAGCTGGCCGGAAACACGTCGGACGTAACCGCTTTCAGCGGCGGCAACTCGTGCACCGCTGCAATCTCCCGGAACCCCTTGGCCAGCCGTTGCAGGTCCCGATGGTCGGACAGAAGGTTGAAATCCACCTCCGGCTCCGCCCGCCAATCCGCCGAGGCAAGCCGCACCTGCCCAGTCTCCGAGAACGTCTTGTTCACCCAGAGCGTAATCACCGCAATCCGGTCGCCGATCGCGTGCCAGGCCGATTTGTTGGACACCGTCAGCGCCATGTCACCCTGCGGTGCGCCATCAACCCCGGACGAGAAACGCATGCCCAGATGCAGAGAACGTCGGCTGTACGGGTTCTTGCGCGCCCCCGGCTTCAGGTAGGATGCAACCGAGATCGACGGGTGATCCATTAGCCGCTGGCCGACCCCGGCGCGAGCCTCG
>DATDIC010000381.1:0-12604 GCA_036521275.1 Acetobacteraceae bacterium | reverse complement strand
GGGCATCGCCGGCACGGCAACCGTCGCGACCGCCGCGCCGAGCGGCACGCCGAGCGTCACGCCGGCTGCACCATCGGGGGTGGCGCCGCGTCCGGCACCTCCGCCCCCACCACCAGCCGCGGTGGTTCCGCCTGCCGCGCCGCCGCAAGTCGCCTTGGCGCCGCTTCCGCCGGCGGCCCCTGCCGCCGCCCCCCCCCCACCGCCCGTGGTGGCGCAGGCCCCCAGCCAAGCGACAGCGAACACCCCCGGCCAGACAGTCTCGGTTGGACCCGATTCGGCTGATCTCAGCCCCGCCAGCGCAGCGGCGGTCGCCTCGCTGGCACACTCGGTGCCGCAAAGCGATTCGATCAGCTTCAATGTACTGGCTTACGCGCACGGGCAGGCGGATGATCCGTCTTCCGCGCGCCGGCTGTCGTTGTCCCGGGCCTTGTCGATCCGCAGCGCGTTGACTGCCGCCGGCGTGTCGTCCACCCGGATCTACCTGCGCGCGTTGGGCGCCGAGGCCGGCGGCGGTTCGCCCGATCGGGCCGACATCACCGTCATGGGGGCCAATGCGCCCGCCACAACCGCTGCGGCGACGCCGAATGCGGCACCCAGGGGAAAACAGGAATGACACGCCCCACCGTCTATCTGATCCGGATGCTGCTGTTCCTGGTCGCGGTGGCGGTCGTGGCCGGCCTGCTGGCACCCGTGCTGTTACGGATTTTCGAGAATAATATCGGACTGAACAGCCTGATCGTGTTCATCCTGCTGGCCGGTATCGCCTGGAACCTCCGTCAGGTGCTGCGGCTCTCACCCGAGGTGACCTGGGCCGAGACCTACCAGAGCGGGCGGAAGCGGCTGGCCGCGCTGCCGGCGCCGCGCCTGCTCGCCCCGATGGCAAGCATGCTCGCCGCACGCGATGCAGCCGCCCGGCCCGGCCAGAGCCGTTTCACCCTGTCGGCAACGGCGACGCGCAGTCTGCTCGACAGCATCGCCTCCCGCCTGGACGAGAGCCGCGAGCTGTCGCGTTACATGACCGGATTGCTGATCTTTCTCGGCCTGCTGGGCACGTTCTGGGGCCTTCTGAAGACGGTCACGGCGGTGTCCGACGTGATCGGCGCCATGTCGATCAGCGCACAGAGCGATCTCAACCAGATGTTCGAGCAGCTCAAGGCCGGCCTGATGGGGCCGCTCACCGGCATGGGCACCGCGTTCTCCGCCAGCCTGTTCGGGCTTTCCGGCGCGCTGGTGCTGGGCTTTCTCGATCTCACCGCCGGGCAGGCGCAGAACCGGTTCTTCAACGAGCTGGAAGAATGGCTGGCGGGCCTGACGCGCCTGTCGTCCGGGCTGCTGGCGGAAGGGGAAGGCTCGATCCCGGTCTATGTCCAGGCTCTGCTGGAGCAGACCGCGGAGAACATGGAGAATTTGCAGAGCATCCTGGGCCGCGGCGAGGAAAGCCGCACCAACTCCAACCAGGCGGTGTTGGCGTTGACCGAACGGATGGGCGCGTTTTCCGACACAATGCGGGCCAACCAGCAACTGATGCTGCGCATCGCCGAGGCGCAGGCGGCACTCGGTCCGGCCTTGCAGCGCATCGCCGACCGGCGATCAGACAGCGGATTCGACGACGCGACCCGCGGTCACCTGCGCAATATCGAACTCTATCTGCAACGCCTGCTCACCGAAACGGAGCAGGGACGCGCGCAGAGCACCGCGGAGCTGCGCAACGATCTGCGCCTGCTGACCCGCACCATTGCGGCCCTGGCCGAGGAGCAGCGGTAAATGGCCCAGCTTTCCCGCCGCCGCGGCGCGGCTACCGCCGGCCTTGAAGCGTGGCCCGGCTATGTCGATGCGCTGTCCACGCTGCTGCTGGTCATCATCTTCGTGCTGCTGGTGTTCGTGCTGGCACAGTTCTTTCTGTCCGCGGCGCTGAACGGGCGCAGCAAGGCGCTCGACAAGGTCACCCAACAGCTTGCCGATGTCAGCCACATGCTGTCGTTGGAGAAAGGACACGCAGCAGGGCTGGAGCAGTCAGTCGCGCAGTTGACGGCGCAGCTCGCCGCGACGCAATCGGACCGCGCGTCGCTGTCGACGCAGCTCGCGCGGCTTCAGGACCAGGTGACCCAGGTGCTGGCGGAGCGCAATACGTTGCAGACACAACTAAGCGGCGCCACACAGCTTGCCCAGACCAACGGATCGCGGGCGCAGCAGCTTCAGGGGCAGCTTGCCGATTTGCAGCAACAGCTTGCCGACATGCGGAAAGCGGCGGCGGAGCTCAATAAAACCGTTAGCGCGGACAAGGACACCATCCAGGCGCGGCTGAGCGACCTCGCCAGGCTGGCCGAGCAGGTCCGGGCCTTGCAGGCGCTGCGCGATCAACTGGAAACACAGACGGAGAATGCGGCGGCCAAGGCGATGTCGGAGCAGCAGCGTCGCCAGGCCGTGGAGGCGGAGCTTGCCAAGGAACATGACCTGGGCAACAGCGCAGCGGCCCAGATCGCGCTCCTCAACCGGCAGGTCGACAACCTCAGATCGCAATTGAATGCTGTCGCCCAAGCGCTGGAACTGGAACAGGCATCGGGCCGCGACAAGGACGTGCAGATAGCCAACCTCGGCCAGCAGCTCAACGTCGCGCTGGCGGCAAAAGTGCAGGAGCTGCAATCCTACCGCAGCGAGTTCTTTGGCGAGCTGCGCAAAATATTGGCCGACAAGCCGGGCATCCACGTCGTCGGCGACCGGTTCGTGATCGAAAGCGACGTACTGTTTCCGGTCGGTAGCGCCGGCCTGAGTGCCGACGGCGTGGTCCAGATCAGCAAGCTCGCCGACACGATCAAGCAGATCGCCACGCAGATACCGCCGAAGGTCAATTGGGTGCTCGACGTTGACGGCTATGCGGACCGACAACCAATCACCGGCGGCCAGTTCACCTCCAACTGGGATCTGTCGGCGGCACGGGCGATCAGCGTGGTGAACCTGCTGATCACCGATGGCGTACCGCCGGCGAATTTGTCGGCCACCGCGTTCGGTGACAACCATCCGCTCGATTCCGCTGACACGCCGGACGCTTACTCCCGCAACCGGCGGATCGAGCTGCGCCTGACGGATTACGGCAGCGGGAAAACGGGATAGGGTCATGGCTGTGAACAAGGTCTATCCGGATGCCGCGACCGCGCTGGTGGGGCTGCTGCATGACGGCATGATGATTCATTCCGGCGGTTTCGGCCTGTGCGGCATCCCAACGGCCCTGATCACCGCCATCCGAGACAGCGGCGTGAAGGACCTGGTGTTGGTATCCAACAATGCCGGGATCGATGACGCCGGCCTGGGCCTGCTGCTGCAAACCCGCCAGGTCCGCAAGATGATCAGCTCCTATGTCGGGGAAAACGCCACCTTCGCCCGCCAATACCTGGCTGGAGAGCTGGAGATCGAATTCAACCCGCAAGGCACGCTCGCGGAGCGCATACGGGCTGGCGGCGCCGGGGTTCCCGCCTTCTATACCGCGACCGGCGCCGGCACCCAGGTTGCCGAGGGCAAGGAGACGCGCGCTTTCGAAGGCCGCACCTACGTGCTGGAGCGCGGATTGCGCGCTGACCTGGCGATCATCCACGCCTGGAAGGCAGACCGCGAGGGCAACCTGATCTATCGGAAGACGGCGCGCAACTTCAATCCGGTCATGGCCACCGCCGCGAGGACCACCGTCGTCGAAACCGAGGAGCTGGTCGAGCCCGGCGAGATCGATCCCGACCACATCGTAACGCCGGGAATTTTCGTTGACCGCATCGTACCGATGGCAACGGTCGAGAAGCGGATCGAACAGCGCACCGTGCGCAAGCGCTACTGAGAAGGATTAGTGCTATGGCCTGGACGCGTGATCAGATGGCCGCCCGCGCCGCACAGGAGTTGCAGGACGGCTTCTACGTCAATCTCGGCATCGGCATCCCGACCCTGGTGGCCAATCACATCCCGCCCAACATATCGATCCAGCTTCATTCCGAAAACGGCATGCTGGGCATCGGCCCGTTCCCATTCGAAGGGAAGGAGGACGCCGATCTGATCAATGCCGGGAAGCAGACGGTGACCGAGCTGCCGACCACCAGCTATTTCGATAGTGCCGCGAGTTTCGGCATGGTGCGCGGCGGGCACATCGATATTTCCATCCTCGGTGCGCTCCAGGTGGCTGAGAACGGCGACCTGGCCAACTGGATGATCCCTGGCAAGATGGTGAAGGGCATGGGCGGCGCGATGGACCTGGTTGCGGGGGTGCCGCGCGTCGTGGTGCTGATGGAGCATACCGCCGGCGGCAAGCCTAAATTGCTGCAGCACTGCACCTTGCCGCTGACCGGGGCCGGGGTGGTTGATCTGGTGATCACTGATCTTGGCGTGTTCACGGTTGGCCGGCCCGGGCTGACGCTTGTCGATCTCGCCCCGGAGGTGACGGTAGAAGAACTCCGCGCAAAGACAGAGGCCGATTTCACGGTGGCGTCCGGCCTGGCTGCAGTGGCCTGAATAGGCCGGGCTGAGCGGGGGGTCGGGCCAGCACGGGCTCCAGCGGGTTGCCCCAGATTGTGTCGCCGGATCTGCCGAGCAGCATCATGTCGGATTTGATCCAGGTATAGACCCGAACCCGTTCCTCCGGGGACATCGGCCCGCCGGTGACCAGGATGGCACGCAATACCGACAGGTCGGGCCGCTCGCCGGGACGCCGGAACGCGGCCTGGGCAACCACGGCGGCCGGCGCGATGATAACCGTCACGCGTTCCTCCGCGGCTACGGACAGCACGTTAGTCGGCGGCGCCAAGATCAGTGTGGAGCCCTGAATCACGGCCGATAGCCACGGCCAGTGGCTGCCGGTAATCAGCACGCGGTCGTCCGGCCGCAAATCCGCGTGCAGCAGAGCGTCCGCCAGCGGACGTACCAGCAACTCGGGCGGCCAGAGGCGCGCGAATGGAGCAGCGATGTCGGGCGGAAGCGTCGCCCCGTGTCCGGCAAAAGCGTCGCCCGCAAGCTCAAGCCGCAGCGCGCCGCGGCGCAGGATCACCCGCGCGCCTGCCGCCGCCGCGAGCCGGCGAGGCTCGGCCGGCAGGCGGGCGAAGGCAAGGATCGCGCCCCCGAACACCTTTGGATCATTGGCGGATAAAGCCTGCAGCGCGGCCCAGCCCGGCAGGTCGAGACCGTGCACGATGCGTAGCCAGTGCAAGAAAGCCCAGGCGTTGCTGGTAAGTACGTGTTCCCGGTCCGGGGTGAAGAGCGTGACCGGTTGCGCTGTCATCGGCGCCCCTTGATTGCGCTGTCCCGGAAACGCTATATGCCGCCTCCCGCCCGGGGAACAGCAGGGGCCATAGCTCAGTTGGGAGAGCGCCTGAATGGCATTCAGGAGGTCAGGGGTTCGACTCCCCTTGGCTCCACCAAGTTGTCCGAATGAATTTCACCACCAACAATTCATTCCACCCGCCCTGAAGGCAGATCCATCCGCGTCTTCCCGCGAAAAGCGGGAATCAACCATTCGCCCGCACAACCGCGACCTCGGCGTGGATGACCGCCTGCACCGCCCTTGGACCGTCTGATAATATAACGCGATTGCTATCGGGACTCTTCAATCAAGAGCGTAATTCACGCTTTCCGAAGCTGCCGCCTCAATCGATCACATCCTAAGTCCCGCTCAACACCTGTTCCGCCAGCGTCGCCCAGTACGATGCCCCGATCGGCAGTATCTCGTCGTTGAAATCATACCGCGCGTGATGCAGCAGCGCGTCATCCGCACCGCGGGCCGCGCCCAGCATGATATAGCTGCCCTGCTTCTTCTGCAGCATGTAAGCGAAATCCTCGGCACCCATGGTGGGGCGCTGCATCGGCTGCACCCGAGCGTCACCGGCCACGGCACGCGCGGCGGCCACAGTCAGCGCGGTGGCGTCCGGATCATTGACCGTGGCGGGATAGGTGCGCGTGAAAGCAACCTCCGCACTGGCGCCGAAGCTGGCCGCGATGCCGGTGGCAAGCCGCCGGACGCCGGCCTCCAGCGCATCGCCCACGTGCGGCGCGAACCAGCGCGCGGTCCCGGTCATGTGGGCGGTCTCGGGAATCACGTTGCTGGCGTGGCCGGCGCTGATATGTCCGATGGTGACTACGCCGCTATCCGCCGGATTGAGGCTGCGCGAAACGATCGTCTGCAATGCCGTGACGATCTGGCTGGCCACCACGATCGGATCGATGCCGACATCGGGATGCGCCGCATGCGCGCCCTTGCCGGTGATGGTGATGTCGATGCCGCCGACCGCCGCCATGATGGGCCCGTCGCGCCAGGCGAACTGACCTTGTGGAAGGCCCGGCCAGTTGTGCAATCCGAACACCTGATCCATCGGGAAACGCTCGAACAAGCCCTCCCGCACCATGATCTCGCCGCCGCCTGCGTTTTCCTCGGCGGGCTGGAAGATCACATACACCGTGCCATCGAAATTGCGCGTCTCCGCCAGGTACCGCGCCGCACCCAGCAGCATGGTCGTGTGGCCGTCATGGCCGCAGGCGTGCATCACGCCGGGATTGCGGGATGCGTATGGCTTGCCGGTAGCCTCCTCGATCGGCAGCGCGTCCATGTCGGCGCGCAGCCCGATGGCGCGACCACCGGTGCCACGCCCGCGGATCACGCCAACCACGCCAGTCTGCGCCAGCCCGGTGACCACCTCGTCCACCCCGAACGTGCGCAGCCGCTCCTGCACGACGCGGCTGGTCCGATGCTCCTGCAGCCCGATCTCCGGGTTCGCATGCAGGTCGTGCCGCCATACAGTCATGTCGGCGTGGAATTCGGCGATGCGGTTGATGACGGGCATGTTACGCTCCGGGGCTCATCCCGGTTTGTGCGGCCGCCCGAACGTGCGTGCAAGACCCTCCGCAAGCGAAACCGGCTCGACGCCCAGCACACTGCGCATGGCCGTGATGTCGAACGCCTTGTTCTCGCACAAGCGCCGGATCTCGTCGGGATGGATGCGGGGCAGCCGCGTCGCCGTCGCAAGCCTGGCAAGCACCGTCAGCAACGTAACCGGCACCGGCACGAAATGTGGCGGACGCGAGCCCGCCGCATGCGCCACCGCCCGCACAAAATCGGCATACCCCACCGCCTGCGGCCCGGCGATTACCAGGGCCGCCGGCGCTTCCCAGCGGCGATCCAGTGCGGCGCGGATCGCGCGGGTCACATCGTTCTGGTGGATCGGCTGCACCATCCCGGCGCGGCGCGGTAGCGGCACCAAAGGCAGCCAGCGCAGCAACGCCGCCAGCCGCTGCACATTGTTTTCGCCGCACGCACCGTAGATCATGGTCGGGTGCAGCATCACGCCGCAGCGTCCCGACGCCAGGAATGCAGTTTCACCCGCAATCACCCCGTTGCCGTGCGCGTCCGGCCAGCGGGTGAATTTGCGCGTGCTGCCGAGAAACACGAACCGGGCGTTTGCCGGCGCGGCAGCAAGGACCGCGCCGGCGTGACGCGCGTGCGCGCAGCAGACGATGCGGGTCGCGGCGGTCAATGCCAGATGCAGTGCTGCGCCATCGGTGATGTCGGCAACCACTGGCGCGCGGTTCAGGCCAAGCGCCGACCATTTCACCGCATCCCGCACCACCGGGACGAACGGCACGGCATCCGCGTGCAGGCCGCGGCACAGGGCAGCTCCGGTCCGGCCGGATGCGCCGACGACATGGATCGTGATCGCAGTCACACTGGGCTCATATCATCAAAGTCAAATGGCGGAACAATAAGGGGCCGGATTAACGGGTACATATGTCGCGGAATGTTGGCGCCGCTGCCATTACGTTCTAAGGAGACCGGCGGTCGCCGCTGCAGGAGGATCCCCGACATGACCGCCCCATCTTTCCCGGTCACCCGCCTCCGTCGCCTGCGGCGATCGCCGGCCCTGCGCGCGCTCGTGCGTGAGACCGTGCTGACGCCCGCCGACCTGATCCAGCCGATCTTCGTGGAAGAAGGCATCCACGACCCCCAGCCGGTCGCCAGCATGCCGGGCGTCCACCGCATCCCCGAGCGCGAGCTGGAGCGCGAGATCGAATCGCTCGCCGCCGATGGCGTGAAGTCGGTGATGCTGTTCGGCGTGTCGCATCACAAGAACCCTTCTGGCAGCGATGCCTGGCAGCCAGACGGCCTCGTCGCCCGCATGGTGCGCCTCGCCAGGCGGGCGGTGCCCGAGATGGTGGTGATCCCCGATCTCTGCTTCTGCGAATACACCGACCATGGCCATTGCGGCGTACTGGAACACGGCCACGTGCTGAACGACGTGACCCTGGAGAATCTCGGGCGCCAGGCAGTAGCCGCGGCAGAAGCAGGGGCCGACCTGGTGGCCCCGTCCGGCATGATGGACGGGCAAGTCACCGCAATCCGCCACGCGCTGGACGCGGCCGGGCACCAGGACGTGCCAATCATGGCCTATTCGTCGAAATTCGCCTCCGCCTTTTATGGACCGTTCCGTGCGGCCGCGGGCTGTGAGCTGAAAGGCGACCGCAAAACCTACCAGCTCGATCCGCTGAACGGGCGTGAGGCACTGCGCGAATCGCTGGCTGATCAGGACGAAGGCGCCGACATCCTGATGGTGAAGCCCGGCCTGCCGTACCTCGACGTGCTGGCACGGCTGCGCGACCGCACCCTGCTGCCGATCGCCGTCTATCAGGTCAGCGGCGAATACGCGATGATCAAGTTCGCCGCCGCCGCCGGCGCGATCGACGAGCCCCTGGTGGTGCGGGAGACGCTCGGCGCGTTCAAGCGTGCGGGAGCCGATCTGATCCTGTCCTACTTCGCCCGCGAGGTCATTTGCGAAGGATTCTGACACCGGCAGGCCAGCGCGCCCGCACCGCCGCGCTACCCCTCGGGATCGAACCGCCGCAATAGGCCCGCCAGCGCCGGCCGGATTCGTCGCAACTCCTCAAGGTGCGCGCTGGACAGATCCTCAAGCACTGAATCCGCCGCTTCGGTCAGCGCGACATTCACACGCCGGTGATCGGAGGCATCCGCCCGCCGCTCCACCAGCCCGAGCTGTACTAGCCGGTCGATCAGTTCCACCGCGCTATGCGGTCGGATCATGAGCGCCGCGCCAATCTCCCCGACGCTGAGCACGTCCCTCCCCGACGCGCCCTTGATCGCCAGCAGCACCTGATGCTGCTGCGGCGTCAGCCGCGCCGTCCGCGCCGCCTGCTCGCTGAATGCCATGAACCGCCGCAGCGCCCGGCGAAACGCCGCCAAGACCTCGTAATCCTGCTTGCGGAGTCTAGCGGGGCGCACGGCCGGCATGCGAGATCATCCCCTGGCATTTATGTCGTAGTGCGATATATGCGCGACACCCCCCAAGGGAACCGCCCCAGGAACCGAGCCAGGGATTCGTCCCAGAGGTTCGCCCCAGGGGTTCGCCGAGAGAGTCCGCCCAGAGGAACCCGAATAAATGTCGAAGCACGTCACGCCGAGCTCCCGTGCGCAGGAAATCGGCGACTACACGACGCATCCGCGCGTACTCATTCTGGCCGCGATGGCAATCGTGGCAGGCAGTTTCGGGGTCGCCTCGGCCTGGGTCCTGCTGCGGCTCATCGCATTGGTCACCAACATTGCCTATTACGGCCAATTCTCCACGCGGCCAGGGCTGATCTCCCTCGATAAGCTTGGCTATTGGTCGATCCTGATACCTGTGGCAGGGTCGGTAATCATCGGCATCATGGCCCGCTACGGGTCGGAGAAAATCCGCGGCCACGGCATCCCGGAGGCGATCGAGGCGATCCTGATCGGCAGTAGCCGGATCGATGCCAAGGTCGCCCTGCTCAAACCGCTGTCCTCCGCTATCGCCATCGGCACCGGCGGCCCGTTCGGCGCGGAAGGCCCCATCATCATGACCGGCGGCGCGCTCGGCTCGTTGTTCGCGCAATGCTTCGACATGAGCGCGGCCGAGCGCAAGACCATGCTGGTGGCGGGTGCGGCAGCCGGCATGACGGCTGTGTTCGGCACCCCGATCGCCTCGGTGCTGCTGTCGGTGGAGCTGCTGCTGTTCGAATGGAAGCCACGCAGCTTCATCCCCGTGCTCGTCGCCTGCATGACGGCGATCGTGGAGCGTGGCTGGGTGATCGGCACCGGCCCGCTGTTTCCGCATGTCGGCTCCATGCCGCTGGATCCAGCCACATTGCTGCTCGCTTGTGCGCTCGGCATCGTCTGCGGCATCGCGTCGGGGCTGCTCACCGGCATGGTTTACGCCGCCGAGGACGCGTTCAAGAGATTGCCGATCCACTGGATGTGGTGGCCCGTCATCGGCGGCCTGGTGGTCGGTGTCGGCGGCGTGTTCGATCCGGACGCGCTCGGCGTCGGCTATGCCAATATCGGCGCCCTGCTGCACGGCACCACAGCCATCGGGCCGGTGCTGCGGCTTATGCTGGTGAAATCGATCATCTGGGCAATCGCACTCGGCTCCGGCACATCCGGCGGCGTCCTGGCGCCGCTGCTTATCATCGGTGGCTGCGTCGGCGGGTTGTTCGGCCACCTGCTGCCCCATGCCGGGCCGGGTGACTGGGCGCTGATCGGGATGGCGGCCACGATGGGCGGCACGATGCGCGCTCCACTCACCGCCATGATGTTCGCCGTCGAGCTCACCGGCGACGCCGCGCTGATCATCCCGCTGCTGACCGCATGCGGCGCCAGCTACGCCTTCACCGTATTGCTGCTGAAGCGCTCCATCCTGACCGAAAAGGTGGCGCGCCGCGGCCATCACATCACCCGTGAGTACAGCATCGACCCGCTGGAGGTATCTCGCGTGAGGGACATCATGGTGACCAGCGTGGACACGCTTCCGGCGACCATGACCGTGGGTGAGATGGTCACATTCTTCAGTTCCCCGGAACCGCACCACCGGGTCTACCCCGTGCTCGATCAGGATGGCCGTCCCGTGGCACTCGCTTCACGGTCGGACGCCCTGTCCTTCATCAACGACAGCGAACGGCATCAGCAGACGCTCCAGGACGCCCTGGGCAGTCGCCAGATCGTTGTCGGGTTCCCCGATGAACCCGTATCAAGTATCGTCACGCGGATGGTGCAGGCTGACGCCGGGCGGGTGCCGGTGGTGCGCCCCGATGACGGCACGCTGATCGGATTGGTAGCGCGGCAGGACTTGCTGCGGGTCCGTGCCAGGCTGCTCGGCGAAGAACGCGCCCGCGAGCGGGTGTTTTCCTTCCGTCCGCGCCGGCGTTTGCTGGGTCCGGATATGTCCGCTCTGCAAAAAACCGAGTGACGCAACATTAATTGAGATGACTTGAGTTTAATTGCTCCACCAGGGGAACATTTAACTGCGCAACCGCATTTCTTGCGCGTCGGCGGCATTCGTACCACAGGCCGCCACCCTGTCCCCGAAGGAGGACTTTTATGAACCATCTGAATAAGCCGGCACGCCGCTGGCGGCGGAGTGGCTTGGCCGCAGCGTTGCTCGCCAGCACCGCCCTGGGCGGATATGTGATCGCCTCCGCCGCACAGCCCTCGCCCAACGCGCCGATGCCACCGGCCCAGGCGCAGCAGGTGCAGGTGAACGCGCCAGCCACAGGACAACCCGGCGTGCCTGTCAACACTCAGCAGCAGGCGGCCATGCCGGACCGGCTGCCAAGCTTCACCCACCTGGTTGCACAGGTGAAGCCGGCGGTCGTGTCGATTACCAACTATCTGAAGCAGGATCAGAGCACGCCGGACCAACCGCAGATCCAGGGCGGCCCGCAACTGCCGTTCCCGTTCAATCAGTTCCCGTTCAACCAGACGACACCGCAAACTCGTCCAGTAGAGGCACGTGGCTCCGGTTTCATCATCAATCCGGACGGCATGATCGTCACCAACAATCATGTCATCAAGGATGCCGGACGCATCACGGTGACACTGGACAGCGGCCAGACCTTGCCGGCGAAGGTCATCGGCGCCGATCCGCGTACCGACATCGCGGTGCTGAAGATCGAAGCCGACCACCCGTTGCCCTACGTCGAACTCGGTGATTCCGCGAAGCTCGAGCCCGGCGAGTGGGTGATCGCCATCGGCAACCCGTTCGGGCTCTCGGAAACAGTCACCGCGGGTATCGTCTCCGCAATGGGGCGCAATATCGGCGCCGGCCCCTATGACCAGTTCATCCAGGTGGATGCACCGATCAATGAAGGCAACTCGGGCGGCCCGCTGCTGACCCAGGACGGCAAGGTCGTTGGCATGAATACCGCCATCCTGTCGCCAAGCGGCGGATCGATCGGCATTGGCTTCGCGATCCCCTCCGACCTGATCAAGAACATCTCGATGGACCTGGAGCACAGCGGCCACGTGACCCGCGGCTATATCGGCGTGTCCACCCAGTCCGTATCGCCCGCGATGGCGAAGGCGCTCAGCCTGCCGAACGACACCGGCGCGCTGGTTGCCGGAGTGGAGCCGAACACGCCGGCGCAGCATGCCGGTCTGCAGCCAGGCGATGTGATCCGCAGCTTGAACGGCCAGCCGGTCAAGTCACCGCGTGAACTGGCTGTCGATGTGGCCGGCATCCACCCGGGCGACACCGCACACCTGGGCGTGCTGCGCGATGGGCACGACCAGACTGTTGACCTGCACGTCGCCCAGCTCCCGAACGACCAGCAGACCGCG
>DATDIC010000380.1:0-2363 GCA_036521275.1 Acetobacteraceae bacterium | reverse complement strand
GGATCTTTGTGGAAGGCCGGCTCCTGCGCCGCAATGACACCGACCCGCAGGACGCCGGTTCGATGTATTTGATCCCAGGTGGATTCGGGAGCACCCTGCGCAGCGGCAGGCGCGGACGCAGCAGCCACCAGCGACACCGCGCCCGCCGCTACTCCAAAACCGGCGGCAAAGTCTCGTCTCTTCATACCGTCATCTCCGTTCATGCGAACTAATGTTCGACCGGCTGCCGGATCGGGTCGGCGGTCACCTGCGGCGTCCGCAGCCCGGAGCCCGGCACTGTTAGCGTGCCCCACAGCCCGATCAGCGCACCGACCGTCAGATAGGCGGCAGGCACCATGTGGCTGCCGGTCAGCGCGATCAGCGAAGTGATGATAAATGCCGCCGAGCCGCCGAACACCGCGACCGCGATATTGTCCGCCAGCGACAAGCCGGTGGCCAGCGTCCGCGCGGGAAACATCAGCCCGATGCCGGTCAGGATCGCCCCCTGATATCCGGCGATGACCACCGCGAACACCACCTGGAACACCAGCAGGCCGGCAAAAGTGGGCCCGGCATTCACGTAGCTGAACATCGGCCAGGCCAGCACGATCAGCAGCAGCGCCGAGCCGCGCAGGAACGGCTTGGGCCCGAACCGATCGACCAGCCGCCCGACCACCGGCGTAAGTACGCCGATGCAAACGGTGCCCAGGATGGTCGCGTAGAAACCGTCGATCTGCGGCAGTTTCAGCGTGTGCACGGTGTAGATCGGCGTATAGACCAGCAGCACGTACGTGCAGATGGTGGACAGCACGAACAGCGCGCCGGTGGCGAACGCCTCGCGCAGATGGTGCGTGAGCACGTGCTGCAACGGGCGCCCGTGCCGTTGCTCGCTGCGCAACATGGCGGGCGGCTCGGGAATCCGCGTGCGCATGACATAGCCGACCGGACCGATCACCAGGCCGAGCACGAACGGGATGCGCCATCCCCAGGCATACAGCGCGTCATGGCTGAACAGGGCCGAAACCAGCGTGCCGACCGCCAGTCCCAGCCCGATGAACAGCCCGCTGCTGGCATAGACCCAACTGAAGAAGTAGGCCCGCCGCTCCGGCGGCGCATAATCGCGCATATAGGCGGTGGCGTTGCCCATCTCGCCGCCGGTCGAGAAGCCCTGCAGCAGCCGTGCCAGCACCAGCAGCAGCGGCGCCGCCAGCCCGATCGTGGCGTAGGTGGGCGTGACGGCGATGATCACCGTGCCGATGCACATCAGCATGATGGTCAGCCCCAGCGCCGGCTTGCGCCCGACCCTGTCGGAGTAGATGCCGAGCAGGATGCCGCCGAGTGGGCGCATGAAGAAGCCGGCGCCGAAAGTCGCGAGCGAGAGCAACAACGAGGTCAGCGGATTTTCAGTGGGGAAGTAGAGACGCGCGATCACGGCGGCGAACACGCCGTAAAGCATGAAATTATACCATTCCAGGCCGTTGCCGATCACCGCCGCAAGGATGGTGATCTTCTGCAGCCGGGTCATGCGGCCGGCCATCGCATGCGCCTCCTCAGATCGCCGCTGCGTAGGCCGGGCGTCGCGGATCGGCACCGGCGGCAATCAGGCCGGTCGCCGGACTGGTGCGGATGGCTTCCACGCTGCCGGCAAGCCAGGTCCAGTCCGGCCAGACGCTGACCTCGTGGCCCAGCCGCGCGAGATCGTCGCGGGTGGAGGCGGCGATGCGGCCCTCCACGGCCAGGCGGCCGGGGAAATACTCGAACGGCGCGAAGGAGGACGGGAAGGAATAGCTGGCGACGCGTGGCGCCTCGATCGCCTCCTGCAGTTCCATGCCGAAATGCAGGACATTGAGCAGCACCTGGAGCATGGCCTGGGTCTGCACGTCGCCGCCCGGCGTGCCGAACGGCATCACCGCGCCGTCGGAACTGACGAGCATGGCAGGGTTCGGGGTCAGGCGCGGACGCTTGCCCGGCGCGACGCCGCTCGGATGACGCGGATCGGGGCGGTTCTGTGTGCCGCGCGACGACGGGATGATACCGAGCCCGGGAATCACCGGCGAGGCCCAGGACCCATCCGACGGCGTGGCGCTGAAGGCGTTGCCCCAGCGATCGACCGCACAGGCGTACGAGGTGTCGGCCTCCACTCGCGGCAGCGAGGCTGACGTGGCCGCATGGGAACCGCCGGGACGGTCCAGCGGGGATGGCATTTCCGGGCAGGCGCGTTGCGCATCCACGGCGGCAGCCCGGCGGGCGATGGTTTTGGGAGCCAGCAGATAATCCAGCGGCACGTCCACGAACTGCGGATCGCCGAAAAACTGCTCGCGGTCGGAGAAGGCGAGTTTCAGGCATTCGACAAGCACGTGCAGATAGGGCGCGGAATTATGCGC
>DATDIC010000379.1:0-4825 GCA_036521275.1 Acetobacteraceae bacterium | reverse complement strand
TCCACCCCACCTTGCGGCGACGCAGTTACCTTCGAATACAGAGCCTGCGACAGGCTCTCGCACGGACTCGCACCGTGCTGACAAAGCGTCCTCGCGGACGCACTCATTCCCGCGAAAAGCGGGAATGCACGCAAAGCCTCGGAATTTGTGGGCTTTCGGCTGGATGCCCGCTTTCGCGGGCATGACGGATGGCTACCGCCTTCGCGGGCATGACGGATGGGTCCCGCTTTTGCGGGCATGACGGATCGAGAGTGTTGATCCGTGCGGGTTGATAATAGCGGGTACTTTTCGCGGCTCGGCTATGACGCCGCTTCCAACGCCTCCTGCGTGGCGAGCCAATCGGATTCCGCCTGTTCGGCCTGGCGGGCGATCGCCGCCAGTCGCGTGTTGGCCGCGGTGATCTCCGCGGCGCGCCCTGGCGCGTAGATTGCCGGATCCGCCAATCGCCGCTCGATCGCTTCACGTTCGGCGGCCAGCTTCGCCAGCAACGCCTCGGCATCGCGCGCGCGGCGGCGCAGCGGTGCCAGGGCGGCGCGGGTCTCGGCCCGCTCGCGGCGCTCATCCCGCCGGCGGGACACGTCCGCCGCCGCGGCTGGACGCGCACGCTCGGACAGCAGCGCGCGGTAATCATCCAGATCGCCGTCGAACGGCCGCACCGTTCCGTCCGCAACCAGCCACAACCGCTCCGCCACCAGCTCCACCAGATGCGGATCGTGCGTGATCAGCAGCACGGCGCCCTGGAAGTCCGCCAGCGCCTTCACCAGTGCTTCGCGCGCGTCGATGTCCAGATGGTTCGTCGGCTCGTCCAGTATCAGCAGTTGCGGCGCGTCGCGCGTGGCGAGCGACAACAGCAGCCGCGCCTTCTCGCCGCCCGACAGCTTCTCCACCGGCGTCGTCGCCCGGTCGGCATCCAACCCGAACCGGGCAAGCTGGGCGCGGGCCTGCGTTTCCGTGGCGCGCGGCAGTGCGCGGGTCATGTGGTCCAATGCAGTTTCATCCAGCACGAGTTCTTCAAGCTGGTGCTGGGCGAAATACCCCACGCGCAGCTTCGGCCCGCGGCGCACCTCGCCCGCCATCGGCGCCAGGCGATCGGCGAGCAGCCGCGCCAGGGTGGATTTGCCATTGCCGTTGGCGCCCAACAACGCGATCCGGTCATCCGTATCCACACTCAGCGAGACGCCCCGCAGCACGGCCGTGCCGTCATAACCGACAGCCACGCGATCCAGTGCGAGGATCGGCGGCGCGATGCGCGCGGGTTCGGGGAAGGCGAAGCGGGTCGGCGCTTCGTCGATCACCGTCTCGATCACCGGCAGGCGGGCCAGTGCCTTGATGCGGGCCTGCGCCTGGCGCGCCTTGCTGGCCTTGTAGCGGAACCGGTCGATGAAGCTTTGGATATGCGCGCGCTCCGCCGCCACCCGCTCGGCGGCGCGGACCTGTGCCAAGGCGCGCTCTGTGCGGATGCGCACGAACTCCTCGAACCCGCCGGGGGTCAGGCTGATCTTGCCGCGGTCGAGATGCGCGATCGCCTCCACCGCGCGGTCCAGCAGCCGGCGATCATGCGATACGATCAGGGCGGCGCCGGGGAAGCGTGCCAGCCACCCTTCCAGCCACAGCGTCGCTTCCAGGTCGAGGTGGTTGGTCGGTTCGTCCAGCAGCAGCAGGTCGGGGCTGGCGAACAGCACCGTGGCCAGGGCGACCCGCATGCGCCAGCCGCCGGAGAACGATCCCACCGGACGGGCCTGCGCCGCCTCGTCGAAGCCGAGGCCCGCCAGGATGGAGGCCGCCCTTGCCGGCGCGGCGTCGGCCCCGATCGCCCGCAACCGCTCGTGCACTTCCGCCAGCCGTTCGGGGGGTGCCGTCTCCGCCTCCGCCAGCAAGGCCAGGCGTTCCGGATCACCTTGCAGGACCACGTCGGTGAGGCTTGCATCGCCCTCCGGCGCTTCCTGCCGCACCTGGCCCAGCCGGGCGCGCAACGCCAGCCGCAGTTCCCCACTATCCAGCGCTATTCCGCCGGAAATGGCGCGCAGCAAGGTCGATTTTCCGGCGCCGTTGCGGCCCACCAGACCGACACGCTGCCCCGGTCCGACCGTAAGGTCCGCACCGTCGAGCAGCACGCGGCCGCCCATGCGGATGACCGCGCCGGAGATCACCAGAAGAGACATGGGCCGCGAATTAGCAGTTGGCTGGTTACATCGCCAACCCGCCGTCCACCCGCAGCATCGTCCCGGTGATATATCCTGCCGCCGGCGACGCCAGGAAAGCGACCGCCGCCGCTACCTCCTGCGGCAGTCCGACACGGCCAAGCGGGACGGCGGCGAGCTGCTGGGCCAGCCGCGACGGGTCAACCGCCGCGTGTGCCCCGGCATCCTTGCGGATGAAGCCCGGCACTACCGCGTTGACTGTCACGCCCGACGGGGCAAGCTCCATGGCCAGCGCCTTCACCAGCGCCTCCAGCCCCGCTTTTGCGGCGGCGGAGGCGGGGAACACCGCCGTGCCCGGCCGGAACACGTGCGCGACAAAGCTGGACACAGCGACCACGCGCCCGGCTGGGGACGCCCGCAGATGCGGGATCGCGGCGCGCGCCAGCCGCAGGAACGCGCCTTGGATGGCCTCGACCGACACGGCCATGGCCTGATCCGTCAAGGACGCGATTGGCGTCCGGTCGGCGAAGCCCGCATTGCTGACCAGTACGTCCAGGCGGCCAAACCGGGCGATGGTTGCTTCGACGAGGGCGGCGGCGGTGGGGGGATCGGCCAGATCGCCCAGCAGGGTCACGGTCTGCGCGCCAGCCGTGCTGGCCGCAGCGGCAACCACGTCTGCCCCGGCGCGGTTGCGGCGCGTGTGTACGGCAATTGCCATGCCGGGCCCCGCCAGGGCTCGACAAATCGCCGCCCCGATGCCGCTGGCCGCGCCAGTCACGATCGCTACCTGACGTGGTTGCATTTGGTTCAGTTGCGGTTCGATCTCCGTCTCCCGGCATAGGACAGGCTGATCTTCTCTGGGCCGCGCCGCACCTGATTCCTGTGCATTTTCGAGGTTGTCAAATTAGAGCCGCATCGCGCCTTACGGGTTGTGCGGGTACTTTTATGTTACAGCAAGCGTGCCGTGCTGATCAGGGGCATAGAGCGGCGACGCTGCTCGATCGGCTGCGCGATCAATATGCGGATGCGTTTACAGATGTAACATGCGCAGAGATCGTCGTGCAATTTTCAGGTCATTTCGAGATTTTTACTTGCACCCGTCTCCGTTAATAATGCACACCTTTGTGTGGCGGTGAGCTTACACGAAAGAGTTGAGACGCCTGACCCTGGCTGGGGAACAGAGTTATCGCGAGCCGTGGAGGTGGGAATTGTGTGTCCCAGTCTCAGCACGGCCGCGGGGCGGCCTCGAGCGAAGCAGTATGTCGAGCAACCATCCCCGAGGATCCGCCATGGCTTCCCCGGCGTTCGTTCCCGATGCAGGTGCGTCGGTGCCCCCGCTGCTCTCGGCGGCCCGGCCCGACAGCCGAGAAAGACCCAACGATCCGCTCCCCCCGCTGATCGGAAACAGCCCGGCCATGCGGAATGTGCTGGAGCAGACCAGCCGTTTCGCCGCCTGTGATATCCCGGTGCTGATCACCGGGGAGGCGGGGACGGGCAAGAGACTCGTTGCACGCACGATACACGCGGGCTCGCGGCGACGCGACGCGCCGTTTGCCAGCGTGCACTGCTCCGCCAGCCCGGCTTGCGCGATCGACCTCGAACTGTTCGGACGTGAGCGAGCCGCGCCGCCCGGCGCTGATGGTCGGCGCGGGCTGCTTGAGCGCACCGCAGGAGGCACGGCGCTGCTGGAGGAGATCGGGAGCCTGTCGGAGGTTTCACAGGCGCTGCTGCTGCGTGCGCTTGAGACATCGGAAGTAATCCGTCTCGGCGGCCGCGAGCCGATCAGGGTGGACGCACGCCTGATGACGACGGCAACCGTCGCCGGCCCCGATGCGGTGGCGGCGCCGATGCTGCGGCCGGACCTATACTACCGGTTGAGCGTCCTTCGCCTGCACCTGCCGCCGTTGCGCGAGCGTGCGGCGGATATCGAGGATTTGGCGATGTACTTGCTGCGTCGGCTCGCCGGCCGGCTTGGTCGCAACGTACGGGGCTTTTCGGCGGACGCGCTAGCGGCACTGTGTTGCCATCCCTGGCCGGGGAACGCGCGGGAACTGATCAGCGTGATCCAGCGCGCGGTGGTACTGAGCCACGGGACGCAGATTGCGCACGAGGATTTGCATTTCGAGGGGCCTACGCCAGCGACATCCGAGAGCGTGCCGATGCCCATACGACCGCCCCCCGGATCGGCCGCTGAGCTGAACCTGTTGCTGGAGACGCTGAAGCGCATGCGGTTCAGCATCACTGGTGCCGCCCGGGAGCTGAAGGTTTCGCGGGTTACGCTTTATCGCATGCTACGGCGCAATGGCCTGGAGTTGCGACAGGATGCGGTGATGCGAGGGCGCGCGAGCGATGACGAGCACGACCAGGGGGATTAGAGCGCAAACGCTGGGATACCGGACCGCGTTGAGCGGTGACCCACGGTGGTCGTTCCCGCGAAGGAAGGGGGGAATTTAGGAAAACACTTGGAATTTTGTGGCTCTCGCGTGGATGCCCGCCTTCGCGGGCATGACGGATTTTCTCGCCGGCATGACGGATTGTTTTGTGGGCATGGCGGATTGATTTGCGGGCATGACGGATTGTTTTGCGGGCATGACGGGTTTTTTCGCGGGCATGACGGGTTTTTTCACGGGCAGCATTATACAACCGTAAAGCACTTTCCAGTTGGCAGTCGTTTACAACGATTA
>DATDIC010000378.1:0-8731 GCA_036521275.1 Acetobacteraceae bacterium | reverse complement strand
CGTCCTCGGTCCCTGGCGCACGACGCCCGATCGGCCGGGATGGTAGAATCCGGGCGCGTCGGCGGTGACGCTCAGCGCTTCCATCGGAACGCCGAGCCCGCTCAGCACGGCATACAGATCGGCCTTGGCGTCCATGGCGTCCACCGGCCGCGCCGGGTCCGCCCAGTGGCGCGGCGTCGATCCAGTCCGCAGCCCGGCCGCCACCAGCCGCTGACCGCCCTCCATGAAGGCCGGCCCGACCTCGAATAGACCCAGCTCCGCCCAGCCGCGCGTGGCGTTGCGCTGCGCCGCCAAAGCCAGCGTTGCCACCGGTGTCGGACGCAATTGATCGAGATCGGCGGCGATCGGGTTGGCCAGCCGCAGCGCGGCCGGCGTGTCGCCGAACAGTGCCGCCCGCTCCGATTCCATGAAGCTGAACGTCACGCATTCCGCCAGACCTTGCGCGGCCAGAACCCGGCGCGCCAGCGCCACCCGGGTCTGCCGCGCAGTCAGCGTCGGCAGCGGTATCGGCGCCGCCTGCGGCAACGACACCGGCGGCACGGAATCCAGCCCGCGCAGCCGCAGCACCTCCTCCACCAGGTCGCATTCCGGCTCGATCAGCGCGCACCCTTCCGCCGCCTGCGCCGCAACGGCGCGATCGAGCCCCGGCGCCTGGTCCAATACACAAGCCGCCGCCACATCGTTGCGCCAGGACGGCACCGCCACAGTGACGCGCTCCGCATCGCGGTGTTCCACGGCGAAGCCCAGCCGCTCCAGCGAGGTCACCGCCGCGTCCGCCGGCACGTCCGCCCCGCCAAGCCCGCGCAGCCGCTCGAAGCGCAACGTGGCGCTGCGCTGCCAGGCGGGTGGCTTGCCGGCCGCCACCACCGGCCCTGGCTCGCCGCTGCACAGCTCCACGATCATCCGCGTCGCCGCCTCGAGCGCATCGGGCATCAGGGCGGGATCGATGCCGCGCTCGAACCGCTGGCGCGCGTCGGATACCACCTGGTGGCGCCGCCCGGTCAGCGCCACCCGCACCGGGTCGAACAGCGCGCACTCGACGAACACCTCGGTGGTGGTTTCATCGCATCCGGTCGCTTCGCCGCCGACCACGCCCGCCATGGACTGCACGCCCGCCGCGTCCGCGATCGCCAGGTCCTGCTCGGTCAGCGTATAGTCCTTCCCGTTCAGCGCCCGGAACGTCTCGCCGCGCCCCGCCCGCAGCACCAGCGAATCGCCGGCGACTTTCGCCGCATCGAACACGTGCAGCGGCCGCCCGACGTCGAACGTGAAGAAATTCGTCACGTCCACCAGCGCATTGATCGGCCGCAGCCCGATCGACACCAGCCGGTCCACCAGCCATTGCGGACTGGCTCCATTCCGCACCTTGCGGATGCTGCGCCCCAGGATCCAGGGGCACGCCTCCGGCCACTCGATCCGCCAGTGCAGTCCGCCATCGAACGCCGGCGGCACCACTGCCGGCGCCCACGGCTTCAGCCTGCCGACCCCGGCCGCCGCCAGGTCCCGCGCGATCCCGCGCACCCCGAAACAGTCGCCCCGGTTCGGCGTGACCCCCACATCGAACAGCGGATTATCCAGCCCAGCCCACGCGGCATAGGAAACCCCCACGGGTGCATCCGCCGGCAGGTCCATGATGCCGGAATGGTCCTCCCCCAACCCCATCTCGCGCGCCGACAGCAGCATGCCGGCGCTGGTGACGCCGCGTATCTCGCCGGTCTTCAGCGTAATTCCGGTGCCCGGAATGAAACTGCCCGGCGCGGCGAACACACCCTTCATGCCGGTGCGCGCATTCGGGGCGCCGCACACCACCGACACCACGCCTGCACCGGTATCGACCCTGCACACGCGCAGCCGGTCGGCATTCGGGTGCTGCACCGCTTCGAGAACGTGGGCGATGCGGAATGGTGCCAGCGGCGCGCCGCGATCCTCGACGCGCTCCAGCTCCAGCCCGATGCGGGTCAGCGTCGCGCCGATGTCAGCCGCCGATGCATCAGTGTCGAGATGAGTCTTCAGCCAGGAGAGAGTAAATTTCATCTGAAATCTCTATTCGCATCATCGGGCGGGGTTGGGGGAAACCAAAATTCACACGGAGAGCCACGGAGTTCACACGGAGAGCCACGGAGAAATCGATTCGCCTCCGTGGCCCTCCGTGTGAACTCCGTGGCTCTCCGTGTAAAACCTCTCTCCCCCACCATCACGCACCCTCATGCAGCATCACCGGCGACATCGGACTGAACCCGTAATGCCGCAGCCAGCGTATGTCCGATTCGAAGAACGGCCGCAGATCCGGGATGCCGTGCTTCAGCATGGTCACCCGCTCCACCCCCATGCCGAAAGCGAACCCCTGCCATTCCCGCGGATCGATGCCGCTATTCGCCAGCACCCGCGGATGCACCATCCCGCTGCCGAGTATCTCCAGCCAGTCGCTCCCTTTGCCTAGCTCGCCGGATCGCCGGTCCCAGCCGATATCGACTTCCATGCTGGGCTCGGTGAACGGGAAGTAGCTGGACCGGAACCGCACCGGCAGATCGGCGATGCCGAAATAAGCGCGCAGGAAATCGATCAGGCAGCCTTTCAGGTGCCCCAGCGTGAGGTCCCGATCCAGCGCCAGCCCTTCGCATTGATGGAACATCGGGCTGTGCGTCGCGTCATGGTCGGCGCGATAGGTGCGCCCGGTCACGATCACCCGGAAGGGCAGGGGGCGTTCCAGCATCGCCCGCACCTGCACCGGTGACGTATGCGTACGCAGCACCGGAGGCGGTTGATTGCCGCTGGCCGGCAGATAGAACGTGTCCTGGTCGTCGCGCGCCGGATGGTGCGCCGGGATGTTCAGCGCGCTGAAATTGCGCCAGTCGGATTCCACGTCCGGCCCTTCGGCGATCTCGAACCCCATGGCGCCGAAGATGGCCGCGATTTCCTCCATCGTGCGGCTGATCGGGTGGACCAGGCCGGTAGGACGGGGCCGCGGCGGCAGGGTGGGGTCCAGCCGCTCGGCCGCCAACCGCGCGTCCAGCGCAACGCTTTCCAGCGCCACCCGGCGGGCTTCGATGGCCTCGGTCAGTTCGTCCTTCAATCGGTTCAGCGCCGCCCCGCGTTCGCGCCGCTGGTCGGGCGGAAACGCCCCCAGCCCCTTCAGCAGCGCGGTGAGCCGTCCGTTGCGCCCCAGCACGTTCACCCGCACCGCATCCCAGGCGCGCAGGTCGGCGGTGGCGGCCAGCGACGCGTCGGTCTCGGTCTTCAGGGCTGCAAGCTCGTCGCTCATGCGCGTCTTGATCCGTTGGGGCGCCGGCGGGATGGGAGAGGCAGGGCCGAAAGTCAACCGCACGTCTTTGCCTGCCGGGCACATCCTGCCGGGCGCGGCAGAGCGTGCCGGGCTATCGGCGTCGCCCCCGCCTGTTTTACGGATGTCGCGCTGGCACGCCGGTTGCGGTGACTGCGCACGGAGTAGCGGAGACAGCATCATGTCCAGCAGCAGCATCAGCAACAACCAGAGCGCGTGGTATTGGCAGAACCAGGCCGCCCAAGGGACTGCCCAGGGCAGCGGTGTCGCCAACAGCGGCACCTCCGCCGCGGCCGACAGCTTCAGCTCCTTCGCGCAGGCCTTTGCCTCTGCCCTGCAGTCCCTGGCAGCACAGAGCGGCACAGCGAACACCGCCTCGACCAGCCAGACGGCAACCAATCAGCCAACCACCGGCACGCGACACCATCATCACGATCGCGGCGAGAACAGCGACGGCGACCAGACCGGATCGATGCAGGTGGCGTCGTCCAGCCAGATGGCCGGCTCGATCGGCCAAGTGCTGCAAGGCGGCTCCCTGGTTGCCGGCGGCATCGCCTCATCGGCCAGCACGCTCGCCGGCCAAGTCATGCAGGCGATGGCGTCCTACGGCTCGGCGGCGACTCCGGCCGGCGCCGCGCTGGCGATACTGACCTGACGCGCGGCCGGCGATGACTGAGCCCCGCATCGTGCTGTCGCCCGGTGACCGGATGCCGTTCTGTTATGGGATGGACGGGTACCGGCGATTCTACTCGTTCGAGCAGCAGACCGGCCGGGCAGCCGCGATGGTGCTGGCGCTCCAGGTGCCGCCCAGCCGACTGCAGGAGCTGGCCGGACAGTTCGGACGGCGTGCCGACGAGCTTGCAACGCGCGATATGGACGTTCTGATCCTGGGCGATCAGGACGTGGTGATGGGACCGCTGAGCCGCCAGCAAGGGGTGCGGACGGTCGATTGCGGGCTGCATTTCCTTGCGCGGTGCGGCGTGGTTCCGGGCGAGCCCATCGTGATGGTCACCGACCGCAGCCTGCGGATTGCCGGTGTTCTCTCGGAGGCGGCCGAGGATGTCGCGGCAGAATGCCTGGGCTGCCTCGACGCGCTGCCCGGGGAGCCGGCGCGTGAAGTCTTCCTGCCGGCGCCGGTACTGATGCTGCCGAACCTGCTGCCGCGGGATCTGTGCGCGGCGCTGATCGCGCTGTTCGAGTCAGGCCCGAGCGTCGATGGCGGAATGGCCAGTATCGACCTGGACGGAACCCCGCAGACGCGGGTCGATCATGACAAGAAGCGGCGTCGCGACCGGCAGTTGCTGCCGCCGGATGCACTGTACCCGGTGGTGCGGGAGATGCTGCTGCGGCGATGCGTCCCCGAGATTTCGGCCGCTTTCCAGGTGCGGATCGGCTACACCGACCGCATCCTGATCGCCCGTTACGATGAGTCGGGCGGCTATTTCCGCCGGCACCGGGACAACGTGGGAGAGAACGTCGCGTTCCGCGAGTTCGCCATCTCGGTGAACCTGAACACGGAGGCGTATGAGGGTGGGGCACTGCATTTCCCCGAATACAATGACCATGCGTACCGCCCGGCAACCGGGGCGGGGATCATATTTTCGGCGTCCATCCTGCACGAGGCAGTGCCGGTCTCGCGCGGGCAGCGGTACGTGCTGCTGACTTTCTTCCACGGGGAAGCCGCCGAGGCGCGGCGGAGGGACTACGAAGCGAAGGCTGTAGCAGGCGCGGTGTCCGCATCAACTGCGTGACCCGTCTTCCAGTTCGCTTTCTCCTGGGCAATGAACTCGGCTAAGTGGTTGTCTTGCAGAACGCCCTCGAAATCGCAAACGTCTGGTATCTTTCGTTTTGTTCTATACCAGACCGCGTTGATGCTAACCCTTTCCGTCATCGCCGGCCCCTTTCTGTCACCCCCGGCCCCTCTCAGTCACGCCCGGCCCCTCTCCGTCACGCCCGGCCCCTCCCGTCATGGCCGGCCCCTTTCCGTCATGGCCGGCGAAGGCCGGCCATCCACGACTTTGCCGCCCACCGCGCCGCTCGTTCGCTTCACGTTACTCCGGGCAACGCCGGCAGGATGAGTCATTCTCAATACGGTCTGGTATAAATCCCTGCTCGTCGGGTGTCGCATGACCGGGGGATGGGGCCATAACCCACCTTCCGTCTCCGCGATCCGTGAAACCGTGGTCGCGAAACAGATTGCGGGCGGGAATATTGCGCCCGGTTTCGATGATGCGTCCGCGGACGGATTGGGGCGCCGCGTCCGCCATAATTCCGTCCAGCAGCGCTCGTTCGGCGCCCAATCCGATCACACGGCAACTGAGCACGAAATTCAGGATTTCATTTCCGTCCACGATGGCTGCTCCGGTCAGGCCGTGATCGGCCAGACGGTCCCGCACATGCAGGATGAACACCCGGCCGCGCGAGGATTGGATCAGCGCGTTCAACTCCGCCAGGGCGAATTTCCGCCCGGTAGCGTTGAACTGCGTTGTGCGGTCGAGCAGTTCGCTGATGCGTTTCAGTATCGCGGCAGGGCCGCTTTGCGTGTGGCTGTTGTCGAGTGCGGCCGCGGAAGACGTGGATGCCCGGCCTTCGCCGGGCATGACGGGAGGGGCGTCGGGTGGCATCACCCGCTCCACCGTGCAGACGATCTCCAGCGAGTCGAGAAACGCGGTTTCGTCTGGTATCTCCGTCCGCAGCCGAGAGCGTTCCAGTTGCGCGCGCACCAGCTCCGTCCGCCGCGGCGATTCCGCCGTAAGATGCGGCGGCTGCAGGCGCGGATCCGTCAACAATGTGCGCCGCAACGCAAACAGGTCGTCCCCCAGCACGGTGATGTCCGGCAGGCTCTGGCGCACCCGTTCGCGCTCCCGCGTGCTATCGTCGATGAACATGAAACTGTCCGGCGAAAACCCAAGCTCCTCGATGATGGAGCCGATATTCGCCGCCTTGTCCTCCCAGTTGATGCGCCAGGTGACGAAGCTGTCTGGCGTCAGCAGCCGGTGGTGCGGGTAGTGCGGCGGATAGCGCCATAGTTCGCGCACGGTCGCTTCGTCGTTCTTGCTGACGCAGGCCAGCAGGATGCCGCGCTGGCGCAGCGCGCACAGTGCCTCGTGGATGCCGAAATAGAGCCCGACATATGAATTGGGGCTACTGATATCAGGCGACCAGGCGAACGGACTGCCGGTTTCGGCCAGGACACCGGGCCAGAGCACGCCGTCGAGATCGACGATCACGCATTTCTTTCGGTCGAGGCCGAGCAGCACGACCAGCGCGTCCATATGGGCGCGCGCCATCACCGTTTCGCGCCGGTAGGGATCGCCAGCAACGGCGGCGGCCAGGGATTGCATGTCGGGGAACTGGCCGTGAACGGCGGCGAGCTCGCTGTTCGGGCGTTGCAGCATCCAGCCCTGCGAACCGAAATGGGTGAACGAAATCAGTCCGTCGTCCAGCAATGTCGCGGCCCCGGCGGCGGCCAGGGCGGAGGCGACGTCCATCACGTAGACGTCCGCGAACTCCTGCGCCATGCGCTCGAGCGCCAGGTTGGTGCGGCGGAAACGATTGCGGTGGCTGTGCTCGCCCCAGTCGGCAAAACCGAGCGGTTGAACGGTCGGCTCCGGCAGACCGTCGATCAGGATGGGCGCGGCGGTCACGGCGCGCAGCCGCTCCAGCATGCGCCGCATGGTTTCGACATAGACCTGCGCGGGATCACCGTTGTGATGGCGCGGCTCCCCCAGAACGATGGCGTGCCTGGCCTGCAACGCGCCGATGATGACCGCGTCGTGCCGCCATTCCCGTGCCAGCCCGACATCGCCGGAAAACGAGGCGGCGACGCGCAGATCGATGCCGCGCGCCGTGGCCTCCCGGCGCAGGAAGTCGGTTTCCATCTGCACGTCGCAATCGCCGAACATCAGCACGTCCCGGCGATGCCGCAGTCCCACCGCGTCGTCGAGCCCACGCGGCCGATCGACCGCCCAGTACGGGTGCGATCCTTCCAGGCAGGCGCGGCGGTAGCGGTCGAGCAGTTCGGTGGGATCGCGACCGTGCACGGGACGCAGCTCGCGCGCCACCGCGTCATGCTCCTCCTCCGGCGTTCGGTCGGTCAGGATGCCGCGGTCCAGCAGCATGGCGATGCAACTGCGCAGCGTCGCCTCTTCGTATCCGAATTGCGCGGCCAAGATGGGCAGCGCAGCTTCGAGTTCCCGTGGTTCGTCGAACCAGGCGATCAGCTCCGCCACCTGCGGCGTGACGGTGACGCGAAGCTGCGTGACCGCATGGATGCTGAGGGTGATCGAATCATTCAGCGGCAGCAGGTGAACGAAGCTGGAGCGACGCAGCAACATAACTGTGACCCTGCTCCGGAGCGTTGCCGACCTGCCGCGGCCGAGCTGGTCCCGGCGAATTGCACTGGGCGAGCGAAAGGCCGGACGCTAAGGGACGCAGATTGCTAAGCAATGAACGTTTGCCGGGAGCCTTCGAGCCGAATTCGATAAGCCCCTTATGCATGTCGCGCGATTGCTGTGCGCTCCTGACGGCATACTTGTTCGAGTTGCGGCAGGTCTTCACGGACGAGCTTCCAGAGATGGGTGCGGCAATGTCTTCGTAACCATGGCGGAGGACGTTGCCGATTCCGGCAACTTTCGTCCATGGAATATCGGCGTGGCGGGCCTTCATTTCGGCCGGCAAGTGGCGGCTGGCTTCGGAGATGATCTCGATCCCCCGCTGCACGAGCCAATGAAGCTGCCAATCGCCCTCGAATGCATCCAGCGACAGAGCGCCCAGCACGTCGCGGATGCGTTCCGCTGCTTCGATCATATCGTCAAGCCGCAAGGAGATGGAGCGCACCGGCATCAGAAGACAGGCACGGCATCTGCTTCGATGCGTGCACGCAGGGCTTTATGGATGCTGTCGCGCGTCATGATGTCGGCCTTGCGCCCAAGGATGCGGGTGGCGGCCTCCTTCACATCCATCAGCTCGTACAATCCAAACCTGCCACGCGGATAATCGAAGAACAGGTCAATATCAGAGTCCTCGCGCGCTTCGCCCCGCGCGGTCGAGCCGAACAGGTAGAGATGCTCGACACCAAGCTGCTTCAGCTCAGCTTCATGCGCCTTGAGCGCGGCTATGGCAGCATCGCGTTCCATCAAGCTGATATAGCACGAACGGGCCGCCGTCATGAGATGCCAGGACGCGAGCAGGCCCGTACATGTCCATGCGAGGCGACGGCTGCGCGGATGGGTGGTTCAGATCACCCCATCGCGCCGCAGCGCCTCGATCTCCGCCGCCGGCAATCCCAGCATCCCCCCGAACACCTCCGCGTTGTGCGCCCCCAGCCCGACGCTGGGCACCGCTGCCACGCGCCCAGCACCGTGCAGCCGCAGCGGCATGCCGGGCAGTGTCACCTCCCCGAAATCCGGGTGGTCGACCCGCTCCAGGACGCCCCGCTGGTGCATGTGC
>DATDIC010000377.1:0-8451 GCA_036521275.1 Acetobacteraceae bacterium | reverse complement strand
CGATAGACCTCCTTTGGGCCGTCGCGCCGATTACCGCTGGTTCCATGAACTGACGACACGCTGGATGGATAACGACGTGTTCCGGCATGTCAACAATGTGGTGTATTTCTCCTGGTTCGACACCGCGGTGACGTATTGGGAGAGCAGCACCGGCGCGGTCGATCTGCTCGAGGGCGCGGTGCATTGCGTGGTGGCGGAGGTTATGTGCCGCTATCACAGTTCGGTGGCGTGGCCGGACCGGATCAGCATCGGGCTGCGGGTGGCGCGGATCGGCGGCAGCTCCGTGCGGTATGAGATCGGCGTGTTCCGCGAGGACGACGACGCGGCCGCGGCGGAGGGGTATTTCGTGCACGTGTTCGTCGCTCGCGGGAAGCAGACTCCGGTGCCGATCCCGGAGCACGCACGGGCATTGCTGCAAAACCTGGTGATATGAGGGAGGACTCGCATGGATTTGGGGATCAAGGGGCGCAAGGCGATCGTTTGCGCCGCCAGCAAGGGGCTCGGGCGGGCCTGCGCGATGTCGCTGGCGCGCGAAGGGGTGGAGCTGGTGATCACTGCGCGCACGGCGGACGCGCTGGAGGCGACGGCGGCCGAGATCCGCAAGAGCACGGGGGTGAAGGTCACGGCGGTGGCGGGCGATATCAGCACGGAGGCGGGCCGTGCGGCGGCGCTTTCCGCCTGCCCGGCGCCTGATATCGTTGTCAACAATGCTGGCGGGCCGCCGCCGGGCGATTTTCGCGAATGGGACCGCGAGGCGTGGATCAAGGCGGTCGATGCCAACATGCTGGCGCCGATCTTCATGATCAAGGCGGTGGTCGATGGCATGATCGAGCGGAAGTTCGGGCGCATTGTGAACATCACATCGGCGTCGGTGAAATCGCCGATCCCGCAGCTTGGCATGAGCAACGGGGCGCGGGCGGGGCTGACCGGGTTCGTCGCCGGGCTGGCGCGTCAGGTGGCGAAACATAATGTCACTATCAACAACCTGCTGCCCGGCCCGTTCCTGACCGATCGGCTGCGCAGCGGCGCGGCGCATCTTGCCAAACGCAACAATCGCACGGTGGAGCAGGAGCTGGAACTGCGGGGACGGGAAAACCCGACCGGGCGGGTGGGGGATCCGGTGGAGTTCGGGGAAGCGTGCGCGTTCCTGTGCGCGGCGAGCTCGGGTTACATCGTCGGCCACAACCTGCTGCTGGATGGCGGGGCATTCAATTCGTCGATTGCGTGAGCGGGTGGCCGGGCCATCTGTTCCACGCCCGGCCGGCCAAACGCTTTCCGCCTGACGGGGCGGGGCCATATGTGCCGCCATGGATGCCATTCCGCCCGGCAAGGTGCCTGCCAGCCCCCTCGTGTGTGTGCGAGACCTGCAATTCACGGTGCCCGCCGCCGCCGGGCCGGTGAACATCCTGCGCGGCATCTCGCTGGATATGGAGGCGGGAGAGGCGGTGGCGCTGCTCGGCCCATCGGGCTCGGGCAAGACCAGCCTGCTGATGCTGCTGGCCGGCCTTGAGCAGGCATCGGCCGGCAGCATCCGGTTTGCTGGGCGGGAGATCACCGGGCTCGACGAGGATTCGCTGGCGCGCTGGCGTCGCGATTCGATCGGCATCGTGTTCCAGGCGTTTCACCTGATTCCCACCATGACCGCGCTGGAAAACGTGGCCGTGCCGCTGGAACTCGCCGGCCGAAGGGATGCCGGGCGGCAGGCCGCGGCCGCGTTGGTGGCGGTCGGTCTTGGCCATCGGCTGACCCATCTGCCCGGCCAGTTGTCCGGCGGGGAGCAGCAGCGCGTGGCGCTGGCCCGCGCGCTCGCGCCCGATCCGCTGCTGCTGCTGGCCGACGAGCCCACCGGCAACCTGGATCAGGAAACCGGCGCAAATGTCATGGACCTGCTGTTCAGCCGCTGCACCGAAACCGGTGCCGCGCTGCTGCTGATCACCCACGACGCGGAGCTGGCAGCCCGCTGCGCCCGCCAGGTGCACATCGCGGACGGCCGCGTGCTCGACAGCGTGGCGATCTGATGCTGGCACTTCGGCTGGCGCGGCGGGAGCTGCGCGGCGGGGTGCGCGGTTTGTGGATCGTGCTGCTGTGCCTGGCTCTCGGGGTGGCTGTGATTGCCGCGATCGGGTCGCTGCGCGCCGCCACGGACGCGGGTCTGGACGCCAATGGTCGGCAGATTCTCGGCGGTGATCTGGAGATAGGGACGGGTGCCCAGCCGCCGCCCGCCGCGTTGCGCGCGTGGCTTTCGGCGCGTGCCGCGCGCCTGTCAGAGATCGTGCAGATGCGGTCCCTGCTGGTCGCTCCGTCCGGGGAGCGGCAACTGGTCGAATTGCGCGCGGTGGATGGCGCCTGGCCGCTGGTCGGGGCGGCCAGGCTGGACCCGGCTCAGCCGATCGCCACCGCCCTGGCGTGGCGTGATGGCCGCTATGGCCTAGTCGCCGATCCTGTCGTGCTCGACCGACTGGGTCTTCATCCCGGTGATACGGCCCGGCTCGGCAATGCCAGCTTCACCATCCGGGCGGCGTTGATCGCGGCACCCGATCGGGTGGCGAGCCCGGTCATCCTGGGCTCGCCGGTACTGATCGACGCGGCGGCGCTGCCGCAGACCGGCCTGGTGGTCCCGGGTTCGCTGGTCAGTTACGCGCTGCGTGTCCTGTTGCCGGACCCGTCGGCTGGTCCGGCTACCGCCGGTTTGCTCCAGCACGTCTTTCCGAATGAGGGCTGGCGCATTCGGGGGCCGAACGACGCCGCTCCGGGTGTGGGGCGTTTTATCGACCAGACCAGCCAGTTTCTGACGCTGGTCGGGCTGACCGCGCTGCTGGTCGGCGGGATCGGCGTGGCGAACGGGGTGCGAGCGTGGCTGGCTGCGCGGAGCCGCAGCATCGCCGTGCTGCGCTGCCTTGGTGCTTCGTCCGGGCTGGTACTGGCCGTGTGCCTGATCCAGGTGATGGGGTTGGCGGCGGCCGGAATTGTTGTCGGACTGGCGGTGGGCGCGGCCGCGCCGATTGTCGCGATGGGTTGGTTGCGCAGCGTGCTCCCGGTGCCGCCGGTCTCTGGCGTGTATGCCGTTCCGCTGGCGCTCGCGGCCGGCTTTGGCGTGCTGACCGCGATCAGCTTCGCGCTGTGGCCGCTGGGGCGCGCGGCCCGTATCCCGGGCGCGGCGCTGTTCCGCGATGCGCTGCTGCCGGAACGGGTGCGGCCGGAGCGCCGGGTGATCGCTGCGAACGTCCTGCTTGCCGCATCGCTTGTCGCACTGGCGGTGATTACCGCGGAGGATCGCCGGTTCGCGCTGTGGTTCTGCGCGGCGGCATTGGTGACGCTGGCCGTGTATCGGCTGGGCGGGCTGGCGCTGATGCACGGGGCCCGTTTTCTTCGCCCCCGTTTGCTTGCTTTGGGTGGCGCTTCCGCGCGGCTGGGGATCGGCAACCTGCACCGGCCCGGCGCGGCGACGCCGCTGATGCTGGTTTCGGTGGGACTCGGACTGTCCACGCTGGCCGCGGTCGCGCTGATCCAGGGCAACGTGCAGCAGGACATATTGCGCGAGATTCCGGCCGACGCGCCGAGCTTCTACTTCGTCGATATCCAGCCGGCGCAGCTCGACCGGTTCGATGCGCTGGTGCGGGCTGGGCCGGGTGTGGAATCGATCGAGCAGGTACCGACCTTGCGCGCCCGTATCGTCGCGGTGAACGGGGTGCCGGCGGATCAGGTAAGGGCGGCGCCGGATACACGCTGGGCGCTGCGCGGCGACCGCGGGCTGACCTATGCCGCCACCCCGCCGCCGGGCACGCACCTGGTTGCCGGCCAGTGGTGGCCGGCAAATTACCACGGCAAGCCGCTGGTCTCACTGGATGCGGCGCTGGCCAAGGGCTGGGGCGTGGGCATCGGCGGCACGGTGACCGTCAACGTGCTCGGCCGCGACATCGAGCTGACCGTGGCGAGCCTGCGCGAGATCGCCTGGCAGCGGCTGGGCCTGAATTTCGTACTGGTGGCGAGTCCTGGCCTGCTGGAGCAGGCGCCGCACACGCACATCGCCACGGTCCGCATCGCACCCGCCCAGCAGGGTGCGCTGCTGCGCCGGGTCAGCGACGCCTTGCCCAACGTGACCGGGATTGCGGTGCAGAGCGTATTGCAAGCGGTTGCTGCGTTGCTGGATCAGCTCGCGGCGGTGCTGACGGCCACCGGCTCGCTGACGCTGCTGGCCGGTGCCCTGGTGCTGGTGGGCGCCGTGGCCGCCGGGCAGCAGCGGCGGACGCGCGAGGCGGTCATCTTGAAGACGCTGGGTGCCACCCGGGCGCAGCTTCGGATCGTCTGGCTCACGGAGTTCGGGGTGCTGGGGCTGACGGCGGGGCTGATTGCGGCCCTGGTGGGCACCCTGGCTAGCTGGGGCGTATTGCATTATATCATGCATGCGGGCTGGCGGTTCCTGCCAGGCCGGCTGGCGGGCACCCTTATCGTCGGGCTCGCCATGATGCTGGCGTTCGGCTATGCTGGCACAGCGGCGGCGTTGCGGGCCAAGGCGGCGCCGTGGCTACGGAACGAATGAAACGGCCGTCATTTCGTGCCGCTTGAAGAAGAAAGGCCGCCAGCCAATGTTGCGTGAGCGGGCTATCACCCGCCTGAGAGGAACCTGAGACCCATGGCTTACAGTCCTGACTTCCGGACGTATCCCGCCTCCCGCAGTGCCACCGCTGCCTCCGCTGCCTTGGACACGGGGCTGCGGGCGTACATGCTGCGGGTGTATAACTGGATGGCTTCCGGCCTGTTGCTGACCGGCATCATTGCCTATCTGGTCGCCAACACATCGGCGATCGATACGTTCTATCCGGTGGTGCCCGGGGTTGGCCGGACGATCTCGCCGCTGGCGATGATCTCGATGTTTCTGCCGCTGGCTTTCGTGCTGGTGCTCAGCCTGGGTGTGAACCGGCTGTCGCGGCAAATGGCGCAGACGCTCTACTGGCTGTTCTGCGCGGCGATGGGCCTGAGCCTGACGAACATCTTCCTGGTGTATACCAGCACCTCCATCGTGCGGGTGTTCTTCATCTCGGCCGGCACGTTCGCGGCGATGAGCCTGTATGGCTACACGACAAAGAGCGACCTTAGCCGCTGGGGCAGCTTCCTGATGATGGGGCTGATCGGCGTGATCCTTGCCAGCGTCGTGAACATGTTCATGCATAGCACCGAGCTGCAGTTTCTGGTCAGCATAGTCGGCGTGCTCGTGTTCACCGGCCTTACTGCCTACGACACGCAGCGGATCAAAGTGAGCTATGTGCAGTATGCGTATGCCGAGGGCACCGATCAGGCCGCCAAGCGCAGCGTGTACGATGCGTTGAGCCTGTATTTGAACTTCATCAACCTGTTCATGCTGCTGCTGCAGTTGCTGGGCAATCGCAACAATAGCTGACGTTCGTGTGGCGGGAGGGTGCTCCCGCCGCGGGACTTCCCGAGCTGATGAGGGGCTTCGGACCATGGTCCGAAGCCCGCTTTGTGACAGCCGGTCGAAAGGCTGGATGCGCTCCTGTGATGCAGGCGCGGGTGGGTATCTACGCCAAGTCGCGGTTGTACGGGCAGGCGTTGGATTCCTGCTTTCGCGGGAATGACGGGGCGTATTATTTCAATCGCATCCAGGACTGGCGGGCTGCTTCGCGCTATGCTTGCGGCATGCGCGGACTTTCAGGCAAGCGGATCATCCTCACCGGTGGCGCCAGCGGCATCGGCCGCGCGACCGCGCTGCGTCTGGCGAAGGAAGGCTGCACGCTCGGCATCTTCGATCTGAACGGACAGGGGGCGGCCGAAACGGCACAAAGCTGCGGGCCACGGGCTTTGTCGTGGCAGGTGGATATTGCCGACCGCGACCAGGTCGAACGAGCGGCCGCCGGATTCGAGAAGGACGTTGGCCCTGTCGATGGCCTCGCCAACATTGCCGGATGGGATGTGGCGCGCAATTTCCTCGATACAGATCCGACGCTGTGGGACCGGGTGATCCGCATCAACCTGTATGGCCCGCTGATCATGCACCACGTCGTGGTGCGCGGCATGGCGGCGCGCGGGTCCGGCCGGGTGGTGAATGTCGCTTCCGACGCCGGGCGCGTCGGCTCGTCGGGCGAGGCCGTGTATGCCGCCTGCAAGGGCGGCATCATTGCGTTCACCAAGACGCTCGCGCGAGAGCTGGCGCGTCAGGGGGTCACGCTGAACGTGGTCTGTCCGGGCCCGACCGACACGCCGCTGTTCCGGGACTTCCAGGCGGGTTTCCCGGAAGGAACCAAGATCGGTGATGCGCTGGCTCGCGCCATCCCGCTGCGCCGGCTCGGGCAGCCGGACGATTATCCGGGGATCATTGCGTTCCTGCTCTCGGATGATGCGGCCTACATGACCGGGCAGACCATCAGCGTGTCCGGCGGCCTGACCATGGCGTGAGGGGAACCAGTCGCCGGGCGTTTTTGGGTGGTTGGGAGTGAAGCCTTCGATGCCGTGCTCTTTTGACTTTGCGCCCCACCGCATACAATCCGCCCCGATCAGCCATCAGCCGGAGACATGTTCGCCATGACGAAGTTCGGCCTCGCTCAATCGGTCCGTCGCGTGGAGGATCCCCGGTTGCTGTTAGGTGCCGGCCGGTACACCGACGACATCCAGTTGCCCGGCACGCTGCGCGGCATCGTGCTGCGCAGCCCGCACGCGGCGGCCACGATCCTTAGCATCGATACCAGTGTCGCGCGTGCCATGCCCGGCATCGCTGCCATCTATACCGCGGCCGACCTGAAGGCAGACGGAATTGGCCCGCAGCCCTGCGCCGTGAGCCTGAACAATCGCGACGGTTCCGCGATGGCGAGCCCGCCGCATCCGGTGCTGGCCGACGGCGCCGTGCGGCATGTCGGCGATCCGGTGGCGTTCATCGTTGCCGAGAGCGCCGAGGCGGCGCGCGATGCGGCGGAAGCCATCGACGTCGAGTACGACGTGCATCCGGCCATCACCGAGCTGTCGCGGGCGACCGACGAAACCAGCCCGCTGGTCTGGCCGGAGGTGAAGCGCAATATCGCGTTTGACTGGGAGATCGGCGACCGCGCGGCGACCGAGGCATTGTTCGCCAAGGCCGCGCGGGTCACTAAGCTGACCGTGGTGAACAACCGCATCATCGTCTCCTCCATGGAGGCGCGCGCCGCGATCGCGGACTACGATGCGGGTTCCGGCCGCTGGACGCTGTATGCCAACACGCAGGGCGGCTGGCTGGTCAAGGACCTGATCAAGACGGTGTTCGGGGTGGAGGCGGACAGGTTCCGCGTCGTCACGCCGGATGTCGGCGGCGGGTTCGGCATGAAGCTGTTCCTGTATGCCGAACACGTGCTGACCTGTTACGCCGCGCGCAAGCTCGGGCATCCGGTGAAATGGACGTCCGACCGGGCGGAAGCCTTCCTGTGCGATACCCAGGGCCGCGACAACATCACCACCGGCGAGATCGCCACCGACAAGGATGGCAAGTTCCTCGCGCTGCGCACGCGCAACATCTCCAACATGGGGGCGTATCTGTCGACGTTTGCCCCGTACATCCCGACTTTCGCCGGTACCAGCGTGCTGGCCAGCGTGTACGGGTTCCAGCAGGTCTATGCGAATGTGATCGGCGTGTTCACGAACACGGTGCCGGTGGATGCCTATCGCGGCGCCGGCCGTCCGGAGGCGAACTACCTGGTCGAGCGGCTGGTCGACGCCACGGCGCGGGACCTGAACATCGATCGGATCGAGCTGCGCCGCCGCAACATGGTTCCGCCCTCGGCGATGCCGCACAAGACGCCGGTGGGCAAGACTTACGACAGCGGCGATTTCCGCACGGTGCTGGAGGCGGGACTGGCGCGGATCGGTTGGGATGGGTTCGCTGCTCGCCGCGCCGAGTCGGCTTCGCGGGGCCGGCGGCGCGGGCTGGGCCTGGCCTATTACCTGGAAGCGACCGGCGGCGATCCTACCGAGCGGGCGGAGATACGCTTCGCCGAGGACGGTTATGTGGACGTGTATGTCGGCACTCAATCGACCGGGCAGGGACACGAGACCGCCTATGTGCAGCTCACGTCGAACCGGCTGGGGGTTGATGGCGAGAAGATTCGCATTCGCCAGGGGGATACCGACAGCATTCCGGTGGGCGGCGGCACGGGGGGCGCGCGGAGCCTCTATTCGGAGGGGCAGGCGATCCTGGTTACGACCGATACCGTCATCGGGAAGGGCAAGCAGGCTGCCGCTGAGGTGCTGGAGGCGGCGGTTGCCGATATCGGCTTCAATGAGGGTCGGTTCAGCATCGTCGGGACGGATCGCGGCATCGACATCATTCAATTGGCCGAGACCCAGCGGACCCGGGCGGCGCGCGGCGAAACGGCGACCACCCTGGACGCCGCCGAGGTGGCGAACATCGATTTCCACACCTTCCCGAACGGCTGCCATCTGGCCGAGGTGGAGGTGGATCCGGAGACCGGG